>WOZT01000075.1 GCA_011620145.1 Gammaproteobacteria bacterium
CGGATTTGCGCGATGCGTCACGCAGGCATCGACTGCCAATCCACCGACTGCGGTTTCGGGTCGCCGCGACGCTTCCAGCACAGGACCACCGGTTCATTCAGAGACGGGATGTCTGACTGCCCGGCCGGGTTGACGGGTGATTTTCGCCGCATGGCGCGCTACGCGCGGATCACGCATCTCAGGCGTTGCCGTGGTGAGCAAGGGCCAGCGCGCTTGCAATGGCGTCATACGCTTGTGCTACGGTTTCAGTGATATCCTCAAAGATCTGCCAGATGGACTGCCCATGTCGACCACCGAGCCTGTTGTCACCCCTGAAGAAGCCACGCTGGAGCCGCCGATCGAGGCGATCGACCTCACCCGTGCGGATCTCTATCTCAACCGCCACATCAGCCTCTTGGCATTCAACGAGCGGGTGCTGGCGCAGTCCCGCGATCGCAGCGTGCCCTTGCTGGAACGGCTCAAGTTCCTCTGCATCACCAGTTCCAATCTCGATGAATTCTTCGAGACCCGCGTCGCCGGCCTCAAGGAATTGCATGCCTATGGGTCCTGGCAGGTGGACGTGGATAACCGTTCCCCCGCCGAAACCCTGCGCCTGATCGATGCCAGGGCCCACGCCCTGGTGAGTGAACAGTACCGGGTGCTGAACGAGGAAATGCTTCCGGCGATGGCGCGGGAGCAGATTCACCTGATCGGTCCCGCGCGCTGGACCAAGGCCCAGCGGGCTTGGGTGCAGGCGTATTTCGAGGAAGAAGTCTCGCCGCTGTTGAGTCCCCTCGGCCTGGATCCCGCCCATCCCTTTCCCCGGATTCTCAACAAGAGCCTCAATTTCATCCTTTCCCTGGAAGGCAAGGATGCCTTTGGCCGCAACAGCGCCCTGGCGGTGTTGCAGGCACCCCGAGCGCTGCCGCGGGTCATCCGGCTACCGGCCGATGTGGCGCCCAGGGGGGACTGTTTCGTGCAGCTCTCGGCGGTGATTCAGTCCCATGCGGAAGACTTGTTCCCCGGCATGCAGATCAAGGGTTTTTATCCCTTCCGGCTCACCCGCAACAGCGAGATGTTCGTGGATGAGGAGGATGTGGATGATCTATTGCGGGCGATGGAAGGGGAGTTGTCCTCACGTCGCTATGGCGATGAGGTGCGTCTGGAAGTGGCGAAGGAATGTCCGCAGGACATGGTGGATCTGCTGCTCAAACAGTTCGAACTCGAAGGGTCGGATGTCTATTCGGTGGACGGCCCCGTGAATCTCAGCCGTTTGATGGCCGTGATCGATCAGGTGGAGCGGCCGGATTTGAAGTATCCCCCCTTCACGCCTGGCCTGCCGCGCGATCTGACCGGCACGGCAGGCAGCAGCGCCATGGGCAATCTGTTTGATGTGATCCGCAAGGGCGATGTCCTGCTGCACCAGCCATTTCAGTCCTTCACGCCGGTGGTGGAATTCCTGCGCCAGGCCAGTCAGGACCCCCAGGTTCTGGCCATTCGCATGACGCTTTACCGTACCGGAGCGGATTCAGCCATTGTGGATCTGCTGCGCCAGGCCGCCATCCGCGGCAAGGAAGTCACCGTGGTGGTGGAACTGCGGGCGCGTTTCGACGAGGAAGCCAATATCAGCTTGGCAACCCGGCTGCAGGAGGCAGGCGCCCACGTAGTGTATGGCGTGGTGGGGTACAAGACCCACGCCAAGCTGGCCTGGGTGGTGCGCCGGGAAGGCCGGCAGCTGCGCCACTATGTTCACTTGGGGACGGGCAATTACCACACTCGCACGGCGCGCCAATACACGGATTTTGGTCTGCTCACCTGCAATGCCAAGATCGCCGAGGACGTCAATCATGTCTTTCTGCAACTGACCAGTCTGGGCCGGGTGCCGCGCTTGCATCGCTTGTTGCAATCGCCGTTTTCCCTGTTCCCCGGCATCCTGGAGCGGATTCGTCGCGAAGTCGAACATCATCGCGCCGGCCGGCCGGCGGCGATCCGTTTCAAGGTCAACGGGGTGACCGACCGGGACGTGATCCAGGCGCTCTACGAGGCCTCCCAGGCGGGTGTGCCGGTGGACTTGATCGTGCGCGGGATGTGCTGTTTGCGTCCGGGGGTGCCGGGGGTGTCCGAGACCATCCGCGTGCGCTCCATCGTCGGTCGCTTCCTGGAACATCCCCGAATCTACTACTTCGAGAACGGCGGGCAGCCCGAGGTGTACTGCGCCAGCGCCGACCTCATGGAACGCAATCTGCAACGGCGCATCGAGGTGGCCTTCCCCATCCTTGATCCAATCCTGCAGCGGCGGGTGGTCGAGGAGGCGCTGGAATATTACCTGCGCGACAACACTCAGAGCTGGCTGCTGCAGGCGGATGGCAGCTATGTGCGGGCCGCGCCGGGGGATGAGCCGCCCTTCAGCGCCCAGAGCGCCCTGCTCAGGGCCTTGGCCACTGAAGGCGCGGTCGGCATCACTTGACGCGATACTGGGACTAATCGGTTTCGCTGATGGACAGCGCAAAACCTGCGCGCGCCAACATGGCCTGTTCCTCGATCAGATCGGCATGCATCAGCGGGCGCCGGGTCAGGCCATTTTGCGGGAAGTCGAGCTGAAGCCCCTGTGGGCTGGGCGTCAGCATCATCGGTGGATCGCGTTCGGGATTGCGCGCGCGATGGAGCAGCACCGCCAGCCGCAGCAGCACGGTCAGGCGAAAGGCGGGCACCCGGTGCTCCAGGGGCAGGATGTCGAATTCCCGGCGAATGATCTTGCGTCGATGGAAACGCACCAGCAGGCTCACCAGCACTTGCGTGTCGCGGGAGAACCCCGCCAGATCGCCGTTGGCCAGCAGGTAGTGACCGTGCTTGTGATAGCCGGTGTGGGAGATGGCCAGGCCGATTTCGTGCAGCATCGCGCCCCAGCGCAGCGTTTCCTCATGGCGTTCATCCGCCAGCGCCCAGGCGTCCTGCACCTGCTTCAGGAAGGACAGGGCGCTGGCGCAGACCCGGGCCGCCTGCCCCCGGTCGGCATGGTAGAGCTGGGAAAGCGCTTCGACGGTGTGGTTGCAAATGTCTTCCCGCCCGCCCCGGCCGGCGGCCAGTTCGTCCAGCAGTCCTTCCCGCAGCGCGCCCTCGCAAGGCAGCATGCGATCCAGTCCCAGGGCGGCGAAGGCGGCGCTCAGGATCACCGCGCCGCCCACAAACACCTGCTGCCGCTCCGCAGCCAGATCGGGCAGATTCAACCGGTCGATGCGTCCGGCGCGGATCAGCCGGTCACGCAGTTGGGCCAGGCCGTCGGGGTCGATGACCGGGGTGTTGCGCAGGGTTTGCAGCGCGGCGGAAACCGCCCGGATGGAGCCTGACGTACCCATGACCTCCTGCCAACCGGCGGCGCGGAATTGCGCTTCCACGGGCTGGAACTCGAGACGCGCGGCGGTTTCCGCCTCCTCCCAGCGCTTGGCGGTGATGCGGCCGTCGCGGAAGAAGCGCTGGCTGTAAGTGATACAGCCCATGTGCAGGCTTTCCATGAAGACGGGATGGATGCCGTCTCCCAGCACGATTTCACTGCTGCCGCCGCCAATATCGAAGACCAGGCGCCGGCCTGGCGGTGGCCCGAGCGCGAAGGTCACCCCGCGATAAATCAACCGCGCCTCTTCCTGGCCGGAAATGACTTCGACGGAGTGGCCGAGGGCCTGATGGGCCTGCTCCAGGAAGTCCATGGCCCGGTAGGCCCGACGCAGGCTGTAGGTGCCTACGGCGCGCACATGGTGGGGGGGGATGCCGCGCAGGCGGTCGCCGAAGCGGCGCAGCGCGGCCAGCGCCCGCTGTTGGGATTCAGCCGTGATGGTGCCATCTGCGCGTAATCCTGTCCCCAGGCGCACCATTTCCCGCCGCCGGTCGATGACCTGGACGTGCTTGCCCAGGCGCCGGGCGAGGATCAGGTGGAAGCTGTTGGAGCCCAAGTCCAGTGCGGCAAAATGACCGCTCCGGTCCTCATGGGGAGGCGGCAGGTCAAGGCCTTGGGGCAGCGGCTGTGGGTCCATGGGGCATCCGCATGTCTGGCCGGGCGATGGATGGGACGCCCCAACGGTCGGGTGCGTGTCGTTCCGGGGTTGGCGGTGGGTCAGGGATTCGAACCCTGGGAGGGCTCGCACCCTCGCTGGTTTTCAAGACCAGTGCATTCAACCGCTCTGCCAACCCACCGGCGCGCGAAATCAGCTTGCGCCAAGGATACTGAAAGCCCCGGTTCCTCGCCACCTCGGGGAACTTCGCTTTACGGGCGAAGGTCCATTACAGTGGTAAACGTTTTTTGTTCAACCCTTGCTTGTATGGAGTCTGCCGATGTCCACGCCTCGCCCCGATATGTTGCGTACTGCTCCGGTTCAGGTGGCCGACAATCGCCTGATTCGCAACACCTACACCTTGCTGGCCATGACGCTGCTGTTCAGCGCAGCAACGGCCGGGCTCTCGATGATGTTGCACTTGCCTCATCCGGGCATGCTGGTCACGCTGGTCGGTTACTACGGTTTGCTGTTTCTGGTGACCCGCTTGCGCGGCAGCGCCTGGGGCTTGGCGGCGGTGTTCGCCCTGACCGGATTCATGGGGCTGACCCTGGGGCCGATCGTGCAAGCTTATCTGACCATGCTTCCCAACGGGGGGCAGGTGGTGATGATGGCCATGGGCGGGACGGGTGCAATCTTCCTGGGCCTGTCCGGCTACGCGCTGACTTCCCGGCGCGATTTCAGCTTCATGGGCGGTTTCCTGATGGTGGGCGTTCTGGTCGCCTTCCTGGCTGGGCTGGGCGCCATTTTCTTCCATCTGCCCGCCCTGTCGCTGGCGGTTTCAGCCATGTTCGTGCTGCTGATGTCCGGCGTCATCCTCTACGAAACCAGTAATCTGGTACAGGGCTATGAGACCAACTACATCATGGCCACCGTGACGCTGTATGTGGCGATCTACAATCTGTTCCTGAGCTTGTTGCAGTTGCTCGGCTTCGCCAGCCGCGACGATTGATTGGATGCTTGCTGCTTTCCCCGGGCCCCGACTTGGGCCCGGGGGAAGTCAGGGATTCCCCCCCGGTGCGGTAAAGGCATTCTCCGACTGGTTCTCAAGACCAAACCAGCCCAGCCGCTCGCGCA
>WOZT01000051.1 GCA_011620145.1 Gammaproteobacteria bacterium
GCGAGCAGTTGCAAGGGCACTGTGAACACCACCGGCGACAGCGCCGACAAGGGAACCGGCAGGGACAGCACGGCCACGCCCTCTTCATCCGGCAGGTCCACCCCCTCACCAGTGAACACCAGCAACTCCCCGCCCCGCGCGCGCACTTCCTGCAGGTTGGAGAGCAGTTTTTCCAGCAGGGCATTGTGCGGCGCCAACGCCACCACCGGCATGTCCTCGCTCACCAAAGCCAGGGGGCCGTGCTTGAGTTCGCCGGCCGCATAGCCCTCGGCGTGGATGTAGGAGATTTCCTTGAGCTTGAGGGCGCCTTCCAGGGCGATCGGGTATTCCACCCCACGCCCCAGGAACAGGGCGTGTTCGCGATGCACCAGGCGCGGGGCCAGAGCGGCGACAGCCGGCTCCAGGGCGAGCACGCGCTCCACCTGCTGGGGCAGGCTGCGCAGATCGGTCACGATGCGGGCGACTTCCTCCGGCGCCAGCGATTGGGCCTGGCCGATGCAGAGGGTGAGCAGCATCAACGCCACCAACTGGGTGGTGAAAGCCTTGGTGGAGGCGACCCCGACTTCCACCCCGGCGCGGGTCATCAGCACGCGATCCGATTCCCGCACCAGCGAGCTTTCCGGCACGTTGCAGATGGCCAGACGCGACAGGTAGGGCCGTTCCCGACTGGCCCGCAGTGCGGCCAGGGTATCGGCGGTCTCGCCCGACTGGGACAGGGTGACCAACAGGGTATCGGCGGGCACGGCCGGCTGGCGATAGCGGAATTCACTGGCGATTTCCGCCACCGCCGGAATGCCGGTCAGGGCCTCGATCCAGTAGCGCGCCACCAGCGCGGCGTGATAGCTGGTGCCACAAGCCACCAGATGGACCGCGCGCACCTGGCTGAACAGCGTTTCGGCATCCGGGCCGAACATCTCCGGCAACACCCGATCCGCCGTCAACCGGCCTTCCAGGGTTTCGGCCAGCACCCGGGGCTGTTCGTGGATCTCCTTGAGCATGAAATGGCGATAGGCGCCGCGGTCGAGGGTTTCATCGGCCAGGCGGGAACGGAGCAGGGGACGCTCCACGGGTTGGCCTGATCGATCCAGCACCCGCACGCCGGTGCGCCAGATCTCGGCGACATCCCCTTCCTCCAGATAGCGGAACTGCTGGGTGACCGGCAACAGGGCAGCGCTGTCGGACGCCACGAAGTGCTCCCCGATACCCACGCCGATCACCAAGGGACTTCCCGACCGCGCCACCACCAGCCGGTCGGGCGCGGCACGGTCGATCACCGCGATGGCGTAGGCGCCGCGCAGGCGCGCGAGGCAGGCCCGCACCGCCGTGAGCAAGTCGGCGCTGTCATCGAGGGCATGGTGGATCAGGTGGGCGATCAGCTCGGTATCGGTGTCCGATTCGAGCGGATCGCCGCGCGCCAGCAGCTCGGCGCGCAGTTCGGCATGATTTTCGATAATGCCGTTGTGCACCACCGCCACGCGGTCGGCGGCGATATGGGGGTGCGCGTTGCGCTCGCTCGGCGCGCCGTGGGTGGCCCAGCGGGTGTGAGCCAAACCCAACGGCCCCTCCAGCGGATGGGTTTCCAGCGCCTGGGTCAGCATCTCGACCTTGCCCACGGTGCGCACCCGCTGGAGGCCCTGAGCGCCCAGAATCACCACACCAGCCGAGTCATAGCCACGGTATTCCAGGCGCCGCAGGCCCTCCAGCAGGATGGGCGTTACATTGCGCTGCGCGATGGCGCCGACGATGCCACACATGGATTCAGTTCCTTCCCTGAGCGGGAATGGGGCGCGCCCATTCCAGGGGTGCGACTTCGGTCAAGCCCGGCCCCGGTTGCAGGCTTTCCCAGAGTTCGCGGTAAGTCCGTCCCAACTCGGGATGGATGGCGTCAGGCGCCAGATCGGCCAGTGGCTTGAGCACGAAGGCATAACGCAGGATGTCGGCACGCGGCAGCCGCAGCCCCGCCACCTCGCCGACCTGATCGCCAAACAGGATGATGTCCAGGTCCAGGCTGCGCGGGGCGAATTTGGCCTCACCACGGCGGCGGCCGAAATCGTGCTCGATGCCGCGCAGGAAATCGAGCACGGCGGCGAGGTCGTCTTGCGTGGAAAAAGCGACCACCAGATTGAGGAAAGGATCGCCCTCGAAACCAACCGCGGGGCCTTCATAGACCGGCGAGACCCGCAAGGGGCCGAGACGGGCGTCCAGTAGCGGCAGGGCCGCAGCAAGATTGCGGCGCGGCGCGATGTTGCTGCCCAGGCTCACAAAGACTTCAGCCACCGCCATCCGGTCCCGATTCAGGCGCCGCCGTGCGTCGGTCGCGCTCGATGATCACGCCCACATCGCGGGCACCGCGCACCGCACCGGTCTTGTTGACCCGAACCCGCACCCAGGCCACGTCGAACTCGGTCAGGACCAGTTGCGCAACCCGCTCGGCCAGGGTTTCAACCAGTTGGAAACGACTTTCCTCCACGAAGGTGATCAATCGCTTGGCCACCGCCTTGTAGTCCAATGTATCGACCAGATCATCGCTCTGGGCCGCGCGGGCGATGTCGGCAGCCATATCCAGGTCAAGCGCCACGGTCTGACGCACGCGGCGCTCCCATTCGAATACGCCGATTACCGTGGGAATACGCAGGTCGCGCAGATAAACGATATCCACCAATGCTCCGTCCAGAGGGGTCAGGACGCCATTCTAACCGGTCTGCTGGCCCGGTGGCCGCAAGCTGTCGATGGGCCAACGGGCCCGTACGGTGCCTGCTCCGCGCTCGCCTGCCTGCAGGCGGTGGTATCCCGCCAGCGCGATCATGGCGCCATTGTCGGTACAGAACGCCGGCCGGGGATAAAACACTTCGACCCCAAGCGATGCGCCCATCTGCAGCAGCGCAGCCCGCAAACGCCGGTTGGCGCCCACGCCGCCCGCCACCACCAGCCGGCGCAGGCCGGTCTGCGCCAGGGCGCGCCGGCATTTCTCCGCCAGCACGGCCACGGCAGCCTCCTCGAATCCGCGCGCCAGATCCGCGCGCAGGCGATCATCCAGCGGCGCCTCTGCCTGCGCCTCGCGCGCCGCGTACAGGACCGCCGTTTTCAGGCCGCTGAAGCTGAAATCAAGTCCCGGGCGGTCCAGCATCGGCCGTGGGAAGTGAAAGCGATCCGGCGCGCCGGTCTCGGCCAGGGCCGCCAGGGCGGGTCCGCCGGGATAGGGAAGACCGAGCAGCTTGGCCACCTTGTCGAAGGCCTCGCCGGCTGCGTCGTCAATGGATTCCCCGAGCAGGCGGTAATCCCCCACGCCCTCCACTGCCACCAGCAGGGTGTGCCCCCCCGAGACCAGCAGCGCCAGAACCGGAAAATCGGGCGCATGAGGCTCGAGCCATGGCGCCAGCAAATGGCCCTCCATGTGATGCACGCCAACGCAGGGTCGATTCCAGGCCAGCGCCAGGGACTGGGCGAAGGTGGCGCCCACCAGCAGCGCGCCCACCAGGCCGGGGCCCGCCGTATAGGCCAGTCCATCGATGGACTCCGGCGCGGCGCCGGCCTCATTGAGGACGTCCCGGACCAGCGGCAGCAGCTTGCGGACGTGGTCGCGCGAGGCAAGTTCCGGCACCACCCCCCCATGGGGCGCATGCAGGGCAACCTGGCTGTGCAAGGCATGGGCAAGCAGGCCCTGCGCGCCGTCATAGACGGCGACAGCGGTTTCGTCACAGGAAGATTCAATGCCGAGCACCCGCATGGGGATCTCAAAATCTGGAGTCATTTTCAGGACGGGTTGGCAATTGTAATTCAAAGCAGATAGAATTTTGCGCCTTACCTGGCGGGTGCCTGTCGGGTTGGGGGCCACAATTCACGTCCGGTTGAGTGAGACTGCATGCCAAGCGTTCGCATCAAGGAAAATGAATACTTCGATGCCGCCCTGCGGCGCTTCAAGCGTGCCTGCGAAAAAGCAGGTGTGCTGACGGAAGTCCGTCGTCGCGAGTTCTACGAAAAGCCCACCCAGGAACGCAAGCGCCGCAAGGCCGCTGCCGTCAAGCGCCACGCCAAGCGCATCCTGCGCGATACGCAGCGCCACACCCGGCTTTATTGAGTCTGGCGGCCGGAGATCGGCGCATGGACCTCAAGCTTCGTTTGCAGAATGATATCAAGACCGCCATGCGCGGTGGCGACAAGCTGGGCCTGATCACCTTGCGCATGCTTTCCGCGGCGATCAAGCAGCGCGAGATCGATGAACGCATCGTGCTGGATGAGGCGCAAGTCCTCTCGGTAGTCGAAAAGCTGATCAAGCAGCGGCGCGAAGCCGCGACGCAATATGAGGCCGGCAACCGGCCGGATCTCGCCGCCAAGGAATTGGCCGAGATTGCGCTGCTCCAGGCCTATCTGCCCGAGCCCTTGTCCGAGGCGGAGCTGGATGCCCTCATTGAGGGGGCGCTGGCGGAAACCGGCGCGGCAAGCATCAAGGACATGGGCCGGATCATGGCTGCCCTGAAACCAGCCATCCAGGGGCGCGCCGATATGGCCATCGTCAGCGCGCGCGTCAAAGGTCGTCTGGGAGCCTGAATCTCTCCACATTCCGGCCCCGGGCCCATGGCGCGGGAAGGCGGTCATGAGCGGATCGATTCCTCAGGATTTCATTGATGAGGTCGTTGCGCGAACTGATCTCGTCGCGCTCATCGACCGCCACGTGCCGCTCAAAAAGGCGGGCAAGGATCACACAGCCCGCTGCCCGTTTCACGACGAAAAATCCCCTTCCTTCACCGTCAGCGCGGACAAGCAGTTCTATCACTGTTTCGGCTGTGGCGCCCATGGCAACGCCATCGGTTTTCTGATGGCGTTCGAGCGCCTGGAGTTTCGCGATGCCGTGGCGGAGCTGGCGAGCCAGGTGGGGCTGGAGCTGCCGGCCGGCGGAGAAGGCCCCGTTCCGCGCCACAAGGAACTGCTGGACATGCTGGAAGCGGCGGCCCGCTTCTACCGGCAACAGTTGGGCGAACATCCCAAGGCCATCGACTACCTCAAGCAGCGCGGTTTGGGCAGCGCGATCGCCGCCGCCTTCGGTCTGGGCTACGCACCGGCAGGCTGGGATAGCCTGCTGCAACACCTCGGCCGC
>WOZT01000129.1 GCA_011620145.1 Gammaproteobacteria bacterium
TCGCGCGCTATCGGGCATGGGGACTGGAAATGGGTTTCCTGGAAGTGGTGGCCGGGCCGCTGGTCCGTTCCAGCTACCGTGCCGATCAGGTGTTTGCGCGCAACAACGCGGGGCTTTGAATGCGTGTTGCTATCGTGCGATATCAGACTCGGTCCGGCTGACAGGTCGGCTGATGCGATTTGGCGGGCCGGTTCGCTCACCTATTGGCCGCTTGGCATTCCCCGAAATCTTTTGCATGACAAGGGCAGGGCATGACGGTTCTGGTCACCGGCGCGGCCGGTTTTATCGGCTATCACCTCGCGGAGCGCTTGCTCGATCGCGGCGAGCAGGTCATCGGCCTGGATAATCTCAATGATTATTACGAGGTCGCTCTCAAGGAAGCCCGCCTCGCCCGTCTCGTCGAGCGGCCGGGTTTTACGTTCCACCGACTGGATTTGGCCGATCGCTCGGGGATGGAGACGCTGTTCCGCGACCAGCCCATCGACCGGGTGGTGAATCTCGCGGCCCAGGCCGGCGTGCGTTATTCCCTGACCCATCCGCATGCCTATGCCGACAGCAACCTGACCGGCTTCCTGCACATCCTGGAGGGTTGCCGGAGCCGCGCCGTGAGCCACCTGGTCTATGCGTCCAGCAGCTCGGTCTACGGCGCCAACACGCGCATGCCCTTCCGCGCCGAGGAGCCAGCCGATCATCCCCTGGCCCTCTATGGCGCCACCAAGAAGGCCAACGAGGTCATGGCGCACGCCTATAGCCATCTCTATGGCATTCCCACCACCGGCCTGCGCTTTTTTACCGTTTACGGGCCGTGGGGGCGGCCGGACATGGCGTTGTTCAGTTTCACCCGCGCGATCCTGGCGGGCGAACCCATCCCGGTCTTCAATTATGGCCACCACAAGCGGGATTTCACCTATGTGGATGATGTGGTCGAGGGCGTGATTCGCGTCCTCGATCGGCCCGCCCGGCCTGACCCGCGCTTTGACGCTGCTCAGCCTGATCCTTCCGCCAGCACCGCGCCTTATCGCATCTACAATATTGGCAATGGCCAGCCGGTCGACCTGATTGCCTATATCCGCACCCTGGAGGCGGCGTTGGGCCGGCCGGCGCGCTTGGACCTGCAGCCCATGCAGCCGGGGGATGTGCCGGATACCTGGGCCGACTGCACGCCCCTGGAGCGCGATACCGGCTACCGGCCATCCACTCCCGTGACCGAGGGCATCGCTCGTTTCGTCACTTGGTATCGGGCGTACTACGGCGTTTGAACGTATACGTGCACAGCCGCAGCACCGGCTGCACGCGGGATTGTTCCGCTGGCCAGTAGATTGCCCAGAACCACCATGCTGACTGCCAAGACATCGCAGCGGACATTCAGCGCGTTGTCATTGCGACGAATGGACTGGCTCGGGTTTCTTTGCACCAGCACACACGCACACCAAGTCGCGGAGCTGAGCGGTCCCAACGTTTTGGTTCAGACTGGAGGGTCTTCAGACAGCCGCAGACCGTGGGGCAGGGCAACGTCCATGGCCAGCGGCAAGTGGTCGGAGGTGACATGGCTCACCACCTGGGTGTGCTGGATGTCCAGGCCGGGGGTCACAAGGATATGATCCAGACTGCGAGTAGGCCGCCAGCTGGGATAGCTCGGGAGGGGATGGGGACCACCCCGCAGCCCGTTCAACGCTGCGTGGCTGCGCAAGCTGTCCCAACTGCAATTCAGGTCGCCCATCAGGATCGCATGGGATTTTTCGCCGATGAGGTTTCCCAGGAATTCCAGCTGGTTCGCCTGGGAGCGGCGGTCCAGGGACAGGTGCGCCACCACCACCAGCAAGCCGTCGGCCTCCTCGCCAAAGCGGGCGATCAGGGCGCCGCGGCCAGGGATGCGACTGGGCAAACTGACCTCGCGCACGTCCGTGGGTCGATAGCGGCTGAGCAGGCCCATGCTGTGCCGGGCCCAACGGCCCAGGCGCCGGTTCACGCGAGTATTCCAGTAGGGGAAACCCGCCTGTTTGGCTAGATAGGCGACCTGGTCGACGTAGTTGCTGCGCACGCTGCCCGCATCGGTTTCCTGCAGCGCGACAAGATCGTAGGGGCGCAGCATCTGGGCGATCCGGTTCAGGTTTTCATGGCGCGAGCGGAAAGGCAGGGCGTAACGCCAAGCGCGCGTGAGGTAGTGGCGATAACGGTTGGTTTCGATACCGACCTGGATGTTGTAGGTTAGCAGTTTGAGGTGGTGTCGTTCGGTCATGGGGAGTCAATCGGCTGCTGATACTGGCAGTTTACCGCAGCCAACGCCAAGCGAGCGGATGGGGGAGTCCTCCGGTTCGACCCGGGAACCCGCCCGAAGTGCCGTCCCATCCCGGGCCAATGAGGTGAGTGGGTAAGATGTCCGAGGAATTGTTGAATAACATCAATGTGGTGGCGCAGGATCTGTTGATCACGCCGCAGGAATTGAAAACCGAGATTCCCTTAAGTGCTGCGGGCGAGCGGACCGTGCTGGAAGGGCGGCGCAGCGTGCGCCGCATCCTCGATCGGCGCGATCCCCGGCTGCTGGTGGTGATCGGTCCCTGTTCGGTGCACGACGTCGAGGCGGCGCGGGATTACGCCCATCGCCTGCTGGCGCTGGCCGAGGAAGTCGGAGATACGCTGTTCGTCGTGATGCGGGTGTATTTCGAGAAGCCGCGCACCACGGTTGGCTGGAAGGGGCTGATCAACGATCCCTATCTGGATGATTCCTTCCACATCGAGGATGGTCTGCACATCGCCCGCCAATTGCTGGTGGATCTGGCCGAGATGGGCCTGCCGGCAGGCACCGAGGCGCTGGATCCCATCGTGCCCCAGTATCTCTCCGACTTGATCACCTGGACGGCCATCGGCGCGCGCACCACCGAATCCCAGACCCATCGGGAAATGGCCAGCGGCCTGTCGACCCCCGTCGGCTTCAAGAACGGCACCGATGGCAGCCTGACGGTGGCCATCAATGCGCTGCATTCGGTGTCCAGCCCCCACAGTTTCCTGGGCATCAATCCGGATGGGCAGAGCGCCATCATCCGCACCCGCGGCAATCCCTATGGCCACGTGGTGCTGCGCGGCGGCCAGCAACCCAATTACGACTCGGTGAGCGTGGCGCTGTGCGAACGGGCCTTGCGCGAGGCCCGGTTGCCGGAGAACCTGATTATCGATTGCAGCCACGCCAATTCCAGCAAGGATCCAGCGCTGCAAGCCCTGGTCGCCGAAAACGTCGCCAATCAGATCCTCGAGGGCAACCGCTCGATCCTGGGGCTGATGCTGGAAAGCAACATCGGCTGGGGCACACAGAAAATCTCCGCCGACCGCAGCAAGATGGCTTATGGCATTTCGGTGACCGATGCCTGCATCGACTGGCCTGCCACCGAGCGACTGCTGCGCGACTTGCGACTTAAGCTGAAGGGTGCGCTGCCGGCGCGCCTGCCGGAGGCGAATCAATCCGCCATTGCCTGAGACGGGCGGATTTCTGCGACGTCGATTGTGACTCAACAAGGAGTACGACCCATGGACGGTTTTCATCAGCTTGAATTGCAGACCCTGGAAGGACAACCCCTGCCGCTGTCGCAATTTCAAGGCCACCCGATGCTGGTGGTGAATGTGGCCAGCCGCTGCGGGCTGACCCCGCAATACGCCGGACTGGAGTCGCTGTATCGGCAATACCGTGAGCGGGGATTGGTGGTGCTGGGTTGCCCTTGCAACCAGTTCATGAACCAGGAGCCGGGCGATGCCGAGAAGATCCGCAGCTTTTGCAGCACACGCTACGACGTGACTTTTCCGCTGAGTGCAAAGCTCGAAGTCAATGGCCCGGATCATCATCCCCTGTATGCCTGGCTCACCGCACCGGAGCAAGGTCATCCTGGTCCCATTCGCTGGAATTTCGAGAAATTCCTGATCAGCGGCGAGGGCCGGATAGTCGCCCGCTATGCACCCCAGACCCCACCGGACGACCCGACGCTGCTGCAGGATGTGGCCGCGCAGTTCGTTGCTGCTTGAGTCCCGGCGCGCCGTTGTATGGCCAGGCTGTACCCAGGTGAATGCCAAGCTTGGTCAGGCGCCCGAGGGTGTAGGTTGGCAAATCATCCAGGCTTTTAGTGTTTGCGCTTGTCCATGCTCTGGGCCAGCGCAAACCAGGGCCCATGGATCTTGGCCTTGCCAGCGAGGTTCTAAGGATTCGTCAAGCTGATTGCGGCCCCAACGGACCCGCAAAGGCTTGAAGCGACGGGCGCAACGGGATGCCAATCCGTACCCAAAAGGCATCAAGGTCTCCGACGATGAATTCGCCTCCATTCGCCTGACGCGTGACGACTTTCACGGCAAATGGAATGACACCATTGCGCCAAATACTACGTAAACGTACATGTTATTTTTTACGGTTCCTGAGTGAAATCCACTCTAACGGGGTGGAGTGGATGGCGGGGAAATGCGGTTCCAACTTTACTTGCTGGGGAATCGGCGGAAGGTCATGAGAGTCTGTCAGGATTGAAAAGGGAGAGGTGAATCCCCACCTCTCCATCGGTGAGGGCTGCGCAGCAGTCCATGAGGAGCAATCGGCATGCCTGGTTTTCTGATTCGTCTGTTTGTCACTGCCCTGGCACTGGGTATCGCCTCAGCGATCGTGCCGGGAATTCACATCACGGGATTCTGGAACCTTCTGGGAGCAGCTTTCCTGCTGGGGTTGGCCAATGCCGTTATTCGGCCGATCCTGGTCATTCTGACGCTGCCCATCACCCTGCTGACCCTGGGGCTGTTCCTGTGGGTGATCAACGCGGCCATGCTGGCGCTGGTGGCGGCCATGATGGACAGTTTCACGATTGATGGGTTCTTCTCCGCCCTGCTGGCCTCGTTGGTGGTGAGTTTGGTGAGCTGGATGGCTTCCTGGTATGTGGGGCCCGCAGGCCAGATCGAGATTCTTAGCGTGCGCCGTTGAAGCCTAGGGCGGCGGCTCGGCTGGATCCATCGGCCGACCACAGTCATAGGCCAGCACGGTTTGATCGGCCAGGGTGCGAGCGATCAGTGCGGGATAGTCGTCAATGAGTTCCCGCTCCAGCGCGTCCAGATGGGCGGCGCGCG
>WOZT01000254.1 GCA_011620145.1 Gammaproteobacteria bacterium
GATGACGCGCGATCTCATGCCCGTTCCAGCGCACGCCGCCCTCCTCCGGCACCGCCAACCCGGCCAGAATGCGCAGCAGGCTGGTCTTCCCCGCGCCATTGGGACCTTCGACCTTCAGCAGCCGCCCGGGAGAAAGCACAAATCCGAGCCCCTGGAACAGGAGCCGGTCATTGCGGATGCAAGCCAAATCCACAGCGGCCAGGACGGCCCCATCGCTCACCGGCATGATGTCCACCCGGAAATTACGGTCAGATGCGCCACGCGGCAGGGCAGGCGCCCCTGCTCGGGCGCATCCCCACCGCGTGGCGCAAGCGCTTATTCCTTGATGCGGCTGCCCATGGCTTCGCCCACTTTGCGCGAGCCTTCCTGCATGGCCGCATCCAGCGCCTTGGAACGGGCCTTGAAGTACTTCCTGCCGACATCGGACTCAGCGAACTTCACATAGGCCGCGACATCGCTGTCCGACACGTCCTTGAACAAGTAGCCAAACTTGATCAGGTTGATCTGCTGCATGAATTCCATGGCCTTGGGCCGTTGGGATTCGATTTTTTCATTGATCTCGGCGTCGGTCAGCTTTTTTTCGCTCTTGGCGGTCTTGTTCATGGCCTTGACCATGGCCACCCGGGAATTGAGCTGCATGTCGACGGTGGTTTCCGTGGTCAGGGTCGCCTTGTCGATCTTCTTGTAGAGCGATTGGCGCGCTTCGGGAATGGGGTTTTGCTCCGCCTGCTTGGCAAACTCCACCAAGTCCTTGGCCTTTTCCGGATCGGCCAGCTGGTTTTCCAGTCGGATCAGTTTCTGACCGGGATCGCCCTCATACCAGCTCAGGACCTTCCGGAGCTCTCCTTCGTTGAGCTGATCGGCCAACTGCTTGCCCACGGTTGCGAGAATGGTTTCTGTCCCAAAGGCTTCCAGCATGACCGCGCCGATCTCCCGTTGCTCCGGGGTGGCCTTGCCGCTTTCCTCGGCCTTTTTGAGGCTGTCTTTGATAGAACGCGTCGTCTGTCCCAATTGCTGTTCAAGACCGGAGACCCGCATGACTTCCGAAGCCAGCGCCCGTTTATCGGCGGCCTGGGCCAGGCCTGTGGCGAACACCAGGGTCAGCGCCAGGACTACCCGGATTGAACGCTTCCATGACATTGATACTTCACGCATTTATATCTTCTCTATATCTGGATAATGACGAATAGACCCCGCCTGCCGGGGAAAGGTTCTCATCGGAGCGCGTAGCATACGCGCCCTTTGCGGTTCGGTCGATGACCGCTCATGCCGCTCATGCCCGTTGCAGCACGGCGCCATAAAAACCATCCGTGCCATGCACATGAGGGGTCGGCTGAAAGTCCGCATCGCGAAACAGCGTGTCGGGAAGCGCGAGGCCCGCCTGAGCCATCACCGCCTGGGCCGACAGGCGGGAGAAATCGGGATGGTCCCGGAGAAAGCCCGCCACGACCTCCCGGTTTTCGGCGTCCGCCACACTGCAGGTGGCATAGATCAAACGACCGCCCGGCGCCACCAACCCGGCCGCCGCACGCAGAATGCGCCCTTGAAGAGTCGCCAGGGCCGGCAGATCGAGCGGCCGATTGCGCAAATCCGGATTGCGCCGCAGGGTGCCGGATCCGGAACAGGGCGCGTCCACCAGCACGCGGTCATAACGCCCCCGATGGGCGCGCAATACGGCGTCGGATTCATCCACCAGCGCCTGAATGCGAATGTTATGGGCGCCGGCCCGGCGTGCCCGGCGCGCCAGCTCCTCCAGCTTGCGGGGGATCACATCGCAGGCCAGGATCTCGCCTTTGTTGTCCATCTGCATGGCCAGGGCCAGGGTCTTGCCGCCCGCCCCCGCGCAAAAATCCACCACCCGCCCGCGTGGCGGCACATCCACCAGGCAGGCCAGCAACTGGCTGCCCTCGTCCTGCACCTCAAAGGCACCTTCCTGGAATCCGGGCGCCTGGAACAAGGCCGCCCGATCCGCCCGCCGCAAGCCGTGCGGCGCATAAGGCGTGGGCTCAAGGTGGATGCCGGCGCCTGCCAGGCGCTGCCGCAAGGCATCCCGATCCGTGCGCAGCGTATTGACCCGCAGATCCAGCGGCGCGGTCCCCGCCAGGGCAATCGCCAGGCTCTCGGCCTGCGCGGCCCCCCAACCGTGAACCAAGGCATCAGCCAGGGCGTCGGGCAGGCTCTGGCGAATGGCAAACGGCAAGGATTCAGCCTGCGCCGCGCGCAAGGCGCTGCCCAATCGCGCCGCCTCCGGGGCGGGCAACAGGCCGGCCAGCGCCCGCTCCGACCAGCCTTGAGTCAGGAGATACAAACCCGCCAGATCCGCCGCCGGGGCCGCTTTCCCGGCAACGCATTGCAGGCAATGCCTGAAAAAGCGTTGCCGCCGCAACACCCCGAACACCCCCTCGGCGATGAAACGGCGATCGCGACCGCCCAGGAAACGCCGGGCCCGGAAAAACCGGTCCAGCGCCCGATCGGCGGGCAGCCGGGCCTGCTCCAGGCTTTCCAGTGCTTCGATGAGCTGGCGGAATTGGGCATTGCGGATGCCATGGGCATCGGGAGCAGTCGACATGGGATTCCAGGGGAAGAAGCGGCGTTCCGGCAAGCCGCCCCGCCTCAGGGAGGCAGAGGGGTCAAGCGGTCGGCCAGAGCGCGCATTTTATCGTCCAGGCTCTGGGGCTTGTCCACCCGGGTGCCGACCTTGAGCGTGGTCATGAGGCGGGGAACGCCTGCCGCGTGCAGGGCTTCGTGGCAGGCCCGAATGGCCTGGAACACAGCATCCCACTCCCCTTCCACCGCTGTGCCAAAGGGATGGGAACGGGGATGCAGGCCGTGACGTTGCAGGATCTCCACGCACTGGGCAATCTCGGCGGAGACCGAAGCCCCCACCCCCATCGGCACCACGCAGATATCCACGCTTACCCGCACAGACCGGCTTCCTGTTCCGTCACAACAGCTAGGCCACCGTCCGCCAGACTGGCCCAGGGTCCCCGGCGCATCAATCCTTCCCATTGCGCCGGAGAGCGCACCGACATCAGCCCGGCATAGTCCAGCGCCGCGCCAGCCGGGTTGGGCACCAGCCACATCCAGCGGCGGGTCGCCAGCAGGTGGCCGTCACCCGCCCCGGATTTTCCTTGCAGCGCGCGACGCATGCGCAGATACAGCACCCAGGCGATCCGGCCGCCCCGGTCTGGCTGTGCCAGCCAATCGGGAGCAACCGCCGCCACAAGATGCGGGAAAGGCCACAACGGCACACGTCCAAAGCCATGGCGCAAATCGGCTTGCAGCAGGGCGCTTGCAACCGGAAGGCCGGCCAGCGGATGCAGCGGCAACGGCGCCAATTCCAGATCCCGCCGCGCCCCGGATCGAGCGCTCAGGGAGGCCCGGAAAAACCCCACGGCATCACGCCCCTGCAGACAGCGCCACAGCAACGCGAAATCATCGGCATCCAGGCCTTGGCGCTTCCGTGGTTGCTGACGAACCAGACGCAGTTGCCCCCGTAGCAGCGGCTCCCCCACCAGCTCCGTCCGATGAGTCACCATCCCGGAAACCATCCCCATGCCGCCACCATTGACCGGCACCGCCTCCGCCGCGGGCATGGGGCCAGGGGTAAACCCCTCATGGTTCCAGCGAACCAGATAGGGCGAGCCTCGCCAAACGCTTGGCACTAGCGTGACCGGTGGGGCCAACAGACCCGCCACTTCCGCGCGCTCACGCGCACGATCCACCGTCATCCACCACGCCAGCGACCCCGTCTGCATTGGTTCAGGCCTCCTGCCATGCCAGAATGCACCACCTCCCCTGAGACTAATCCACCCGCCCAAGAACGCAACCCACCCCCACGGCGCCCACCACGCCTCCCTGCTCCGGATTGCCCCCTCATGCCCGCACCTCGCTCCTCCAACCCGCGCCGACTGGACGGCATGTCGCTGTTTTTCCTGGGTCTTTTCCTGGCTTGCGGTGGCCTGCTGTATCACCAAACCGGCCTTGCCGGTCTCTGGCAGGGACTGGAAAAAGGTCTCCTCCTGTTGATTTCGGTCACGCCCATCGTGCTCATGGCACTGCTGCTGGCGGGCTATGCGCAAGTCCTGTTGCCGCGCAGCTGGGTGGAGTCGCACCTGGGCCGTGGACGCGGATGGCGCGCCATCGGACTGGCCAATCTGGCTGGCGCCCTGATGCCCGGCGGCCCCTTCGCAGCCTTCCCCATCGTGCTGGCCCTGCGCCAGTCGGGCGCCGCGCTGGCGCCCTGCGTGGGATTCCTCACCGCCTGGTCGGTGCTGGGCCTGCACCGCATGATCGTGTGGGAAATCCCCTGGCTGGGCTGGCGTTTTGCCCTGCTGCGCTGGGTCATTTCCCTGCCCTTGCCGTGGCTTGCTGCTTATGCGATCGCCCGCCTGGATCGCCGCGGCAAGACGGAGTCGGCGCCATGAACGCCCAAGCGCTGGGCGTCCTGGCCCTGCTGCTGGGCAGCATGATCCTGCTGGCGCAGCGTCGCGACGCGGGCCTGCATCGGCAAGCCTCAAACGAGGCATGGCAACAGCTGCGCCTGATCGCCCTGCGCTTGCCCTTGGCGCTCATGGCCGCTTCGCTGCTGGGCGAACTGCTGCCCCGGGAGACGCTGGCGATCCTGTTGGGGCCCCGCAGCGGCTGGCAGGGAATCGTGCTGGCCTCGGGCCTGGGCGCCCTGCTGCCGGGCGGGCCGATGGTCAGTTTTCCGTTTGTGATTCTCTTGCAGCAGGCCGGCATGGCGCCGGCGCCGATGGTGGCCCTGATGACCGCCTGGTCGGTACTGGCCCTGCATCGCGTCCTGAGCTTCGAGCTGCCGCTGATGGGCGCGCGTTTCGTGATCCTGCGCTGGATCGTGTCCCTGCCGCTGCCCCTGATCGCGGGGGCGCTGGCGGCGTTGTCGCTGCGGATTCCGGAGATCGGCCTGGGCTGATCGCGGCGGGACGCCATGGCGCACTCAAATCGCAAATGCTTTCGGCAATGGCCAGCCCCAAAGGCGTGGCCGCCATTTGTCAAAACGCCTGGCTTAACCCAGAAACTGCATCGGACGCAGCACCAGGGACTGGTCCACCCGGCCG
>WOZT01000252.1 GCA_011620145.1 Gammaproteobacteria bacterium
GCGCCGCTCCAGGGTCCTTGAGCCATCGTTCCACGCCATGGGCCAGGGATTCGGCGTCTTCCACCGTCACCGCTGCCCCCATTTCACACAGGGTGCTGTAGATGTCCTCAAAGTTGAACACGGCAGGCCCTGTTAGCACCGGCACGCCATGCACCGCCGCCTCCAGGGCATTGTGCCCGCCTATGGGGACCAAACTGCCGCCAATGAAGGCCAGATCGGCCGCCCCATAAAGCGCGCCCAGTTCGCCCATGGTATCGGCCAGAAACACGGGCACATCCGCCGCCGGCCACTCTCCGGCGCTGCGCCGCGCATACGCAATGCCCCGGGCTTCCAGCAGGGCGCGCACCGCCGCAAAACGCTGGGGATGGCGCGGCACCAGCACCAGCAGCAGATCCGGCCAGCGCTTGCGCAACAACAACAGGGCATCGATCAGCTGCGCGTCCTCACCCTCGTGGGTACTGCCCGCCACCCATACCCGTCGGGTCGCGCCCCAGCCGGCTCGCCAGTCGGTCGGACAGGCCCGCGACTCGCCCTCGTGGAATTCGAATTTCAGATTCCCCATGACGCGGATGCGCCCCGGATCAAGTCCTATTTGGGTCAGCCGATCCGCATCGGCCGGACTTTGGGCCGCAGCCCAGCCTACATGCCTCAGCAATTCGCGCATCAGCGGCCGCAGGCGCCGATAAGCCCTAAGGGAACGGGGAGAAATGCGGGCATTGGCAATGATGATGGGAATCCCACGCCGCCCGCAGGTGGCCAAGAGGTTGGGCCACAGCTCTGTTTCCATGATCACCACCAGCCGCGGCTGAATACGATCAAGCAGACGGCCCATGGCACCGGGTGTGTCCAGCGGCAGGTAGCAATGGGTCACGCTGTCGCCAAAGTTGTGGCGCACCCGATCGGCGCCGGTTGGCGTCAGGGTCGTCACGACCAGCGGCCAAGCCGGATAACGCTGCTGCAGGCGTTTGATCAATGGCGTCGCCGCAGCGACTTCCCCCACCGACACGGCATGGACCCAGATGCACGGCTGTAGGCGCCGTGGACCGGCAAAACCCAATCGCTGCCACCAGCGATCGCGGTATTCCGGTCGGCGCCACAGCCACCAAACAAAAAGGACCGCCAGGAATGGAAGCAGCGTCAGCAACAACCCCGTATAGAGGCGACGGAACATCTCAGACCTTGCCCTGATTGCGCACCCGATCCAACAGGCCTGTGGTGGAATATCCCGCCACGAAGGGCAACACGCGCACTTCCCCGCCGGCGGCCTGCACGCATCCAGCGCCGGCAATCTGCTCGACGGTATAGTCACCGCCTTTGACCAGCACATCCGGCGCCACGGCGCCAATCAGTCGCTCCGGGGTGTCCTCGCCGAACGGCACCACCCAGTCGACACAATCCAGGGCTGCAAGAAGCGCCATACGATCCGCCAGGGCATTGACCGGTCGATCCGCGCCCTTGAGGCGGCGCACCGAGGCATCGTCATTCACCGCCACGATCAGTCGATCCCCCAGCGCCCGGGCCTGACGCAAATAGCGAATATGCCCGGGATGCAGGACATCGAAGCAGCCATTGGTCATCACCACCCGCTCCCCGGCAGCGCGCGCCCGGGTCACCGCGGCCAACAGGGCCGGTTCGTCCATCACGCCATGGCTCTCGCCATTGGCCTCCCCCACCGCCTGGCGCAGTTCCGCCGCACTGATCGCCACGGTTCCCAGCTTGCCCACCACCCAGCCGGCTGCCACATTGGCCAGCGCCGCCGCAGCGGGCCACTCCCAACCCCGCGCGCGGGCGGCAGCCAGCACGGCAATGACAGTATCGCCCGCGCCGGTCACATCGAACACTTCCCGGGCCTGGGCCGGCAGGTGCACGTGGCTGGTCACAGCATCGAACACGCTGATCCCCTGCTCGCTGCGGGTGATCAATAGTTGCTCCAGTTCCAGCTTGCGACACCAGGCATTGCCCGCCCGCGCCAGATCGGCGGGTGCCGGACAGGCCCCGGCCACCGCCAGGAATTCACCCAGGTTGGGGGTCAGAGCGCTGGCGCCCCGGTAACGGCTGAAATCGGTTCCCTTGGGGTCCACCAGTACGGGTATCCGAGCGGCCCTGGCCGCCTTGATCAGCGCCTGGGCCTGACCCAGACTGCCCTTGCCGTAATCGGACAGCACCACCACATCGATACCATCGAGCTGATGCGCAAAGCCCTCAGCCAGTCTTGCTGCGGCCTGGTCAGGAAAGGGCTGTTCGAAATCCAGCCGCAACAGTTGCTGATGACGGCTCATCACGCGCAATTTGGTGATGGTCGGCACGCCTGGAACCGCCAGGAGGCTGCACGTCACTCCGGCCGTTTCGAGGAGTTCCCGCAAGTCGCGCGCCGCATCATCTTCCCCACACAGACCCAGCAGGCGGGTTGCAACGCCCAGCGCCGCGAGATTCATCGCCACGTTCCCCGCCCCGCCGGGCCGCTCTTCCCGGCCGTCCACCCGCACAATGGGAACCGGTGCTTCCGGGGAAATGCGCATGGTGTCGCCATGCCAGTAGCGATCGAGCATCACATCGCCCGCCACGAGCGCATTTAAGCCTTTAAAATCAGGTATCTGTATCGACATGCCGGACCTGCTCAAAAACCTGGCCGGATCATAGCACAGGCGCATGGAAGCCTTGTTAGACTGCGCCTTTTGCCATGGATTCCCCGATGCTGCATCCTCCCCGCAGACTCCTCCACCCTCGCCACTGGCCCGTGTGGCTGTTGATGGGCGGGTTATGGATCGTGGCCCAACTTCCCTATCACATGCAGATGGCGTTGGGTCAAACCGTTGGGCGGCTGGCCCAGCTTCTGGCGCGAAGCCGGGGCCAGGTGGCCGCGCGCAACCTGGCGCTGTGCTTTCCCGAGCTGAACGCCGCGCAACGCGCTGATCTGCTCCAGGCTCACTTCGCATCGCTGGGGATGGGCGTGATCGAACTGCCTCTGTCGTGGTGGGCGCCGCAATCCCGGCTCGAAGGGCGCCTGCGGCTGGAAGGGTTGGAGCACCTCAAGGCCGTGCAGGCGCGGGGCCAGGGCGCCATCCTGTTAAGCGGCCATTTCACCTCGATCGACGTGTGTGGGCGCCTGTTCGCGCCCCATGCCGATGTGGATATCCTCTTCCGCGCCCAGGACAATCCCGTGATCGAGTATTTTCTCGGTGGCTATCGCAAGCAACGCTTCCGCCATACCATCGAACGCCATGATATCCGGGCCATGGTGCGGGCACTGCGCCAGGGCCGCACCATCTGGTATGCCCCCGACCAGAATTATCGCGGCAGCAACAGCGCGCTGGTGCCTTTCTTCGGCCATCCCGCCCCCACCAACACCGGGACCGCACGCCTGGCCCGCATGACGGGAGCTGCCGTGTTGCCATTTTCCATGGAACGGCAATTGGAAACAGGAACTTACCTGATCCGCATTGACCCGCCGCTGGCGGATTTCCCCAGCGATGATCCAATTGCCGATACACAGCGCCAGAACGAGATTCTGGAAGCGCAGATCCGACGTTGCCCAGCGCAGTATCTCTGGGTGCACGAACGCTTCAAGATGCGCCCGCCACCGCTGGCCGATGTCTATGCGCGGGATTTCTCGCCGCCGTAACCGGCCAACAGGCGATCCCAGTCAGTGGCGGTGAAGACCAAATCGGGGTGGCGCGTGCGCGCCTTGAGCAGAGAGCGATGCAAGCGCCTCAGGTTGGCACGCTGCCAATGGGATTGGGGAGCACGACGTCGGCCCCGATCAAAATCCAGCAGGAAGACCCGCCGTTCCCCATCCACCAGGATGTTGTCCAGATTCAGGTCGGCATGGTAGACGCCGGCGCGGTGGAACCGGCCAATGCAGGCCCCCACTGCTTCCCACAATCCCTCGGGGATCACCGGAGCTTGCAATACCACTGACAAGGGCTCGGCCGCGAGTCGCTCGGTGATCAGATCGGCCCGGTACCACAGCCGGTTGACGCGTTGCATTCGCGCCGCGATCGGCCGGGGAACCGGGAGCCCATCCCGATAGAGGTCATAGAGCAGGTGCCATTCCCGCCAGGGCCGGCTCCGGGCGAGGCCGGTCCACAGGTAACGATCCTGGACCAAGCGGCCCATCCAGCCACCGCGGCGGAAATGGCGCAACACCCACTCCTGGCCCGCTTGGGCGATTACTTGGACCTGCCCGCGCCCACCGGGAACGGGCAACACCTCGGCCTGCGCGCGCCAATGATCCGGATCGAAACTATGGTCCGCGGGCCGCACCAAACGGCTGGCGTCATAGACCATCGCACCGTTGGGAAGGGGCTTGTATGACGCCTTCATGACTGGCTCAACGTCCAGCCGACGCAATGCACGACCCCAGGCGTCCTCGATCTTGAGCACGCTCATCGGGACATCCCGAACACAGCACGCCGGCGGGTTCTCATTACGGGAGCACCTCAATGGTCACGCGCTCCGACAGGACCGGGGGTTGGTGAGGGACGTGATTGGCATCGCCCATCAGCAATTGCAGCGTATGCCGGCCGGGCGGCAGCTCCAGCGTGGTTTCGGTCTGCCCATTACCGAAATGGCGGTGATGGGCATCCGATGGGATGGGCTGACCAGGAGCGGGCGGCTGATCCCAGTCCACCAGCAGATGGTGATGTCCCGTGGTTTCCTTGACGGTGCCCGCTGGCGCCACGCCCATGCCCTTGAGGCCAAAACGGACTGTAACCGGACCCCGGATCTGTTCCCCATCCTTGGGCGTGATGAAATAGACCGCCGCCCCCGGCGGCGCTGGCGTGGCGGGAAGTTCGGCCCAGACCGGCCCCGCAAGCATCGCAAAGGTCAACAGGATGGTGGCTTGGATGCGTCGAATCATGACATGGCTCCGGAAATTCGTGGACGTCACACGCGCGTTACTCGAACGCTGAAAAAAATCATAGCATTCATTCACGAGCAAATTGTGATGCGTCCGCGATGTCTTTCCAGTTCGGTAATAATTCGGCAATTTGAGGAACGCGACGAAGCTCCCCTAGAATGAAGCAGCGTTCTATCGGCGTTGGTTCCACGCGATATTCAAGGAGGCC
>WOZT01000036.1 GCA_011620145.1 Gammaproteobacteria bacterium
ACAGCGCCTGCAGAGCTGGAGCCAGCCCCGCTGAACACATCAGCGCCCTTGCGCCCTTCCCACGCCGTCACTAAACTCGGTCGGTCACATTGCCCTTCCCTTCACTGCGCGCGCGCCAAGCCATGCCACCCCTCGATCCCCCTGAGCCCTTGACCCAGACCAGCCCGTTTCCCAGCGATTCTGTCGGACTGGTGGCGCCTCAGCGCATGGCCTTCGATATCCCGCTGGAACTGGAGGGAGGCAAGCGCCTGGATGCCTATGAGCTGGTCTATGAGACCTACGGCACCCTCAACGCCGACCGCAGCAATGCCATCCTGGTGTGCCATGCCCTTTCCGGTGACCATCATGCCGCCGGCTACCATCGCCCAGAGGATCGCAAACCGGGCTGGTGGGACGTCTGCATCGGCCCGGGGAAGCCCTTTGATACGCGCAAGTTTTTCGTGGTTTCCCTCAACAATCTGGGCGGCTGCAAGGGCAGCACGGGCCCCACCAGCACCAATCCCGCCACCGGCAAAGCCTATGGGCCGGATTTTCCCATCATGACCGTGGGAGACTGGGTGAACAGCCAGCGGCGCCTGGGGGAACGACTGGGCATCCGGCAATGGGCGGCCGTGGCCGGTGGCAGCCTGGGAGGCATGCAGGTCATGCAGTGGAGCATCCACCACAGCGAATGCGTGCGCCATGCCCTCGTCATCGCCGCCACGCCCAAGCTGTCGGCCCAGAACATCGCGTTCAACGAGGTGGCGCGCCAGGCCATCCTGTCCGACCCGGACTTCCATGACGGGCGCTATGACGAATATGGCGTTGTGCCGCGGCGCGGCCTGATGCTGGCCCGCATGCTGGGGCACATCACCTATCTGTCCGAGGATGCGATGCGGGAGCGCTTCGGCCGGGAATTGCGGGAAGGGCGGATCCAGTTCGGCTTCGACGTGGAATTCCAGGTCGAAAGCTATCTGCGCTATCAGGGCACCTCGTTCGTGGATCGCTTTGACGCCAACACCTATCTGCTGATGACCAAGGCACTGGATTACTTCGATCCGGCGCAGGAATTTGGCGGGAATCTGCCGCAGGCCTTCGCAACCAGTCAATCTCAATTCCTGGTCGTCTCCTTCACCAGCGACTGGCGGTTTTCCTCGGCACGCTCGCGGGAAATCGTCAACGCGCTGATGGAGGTCCGCAAGCCGGTCTGCTATGCGGACATCCGCTCCACCCAGGGCCATGATGATTTCCTGATGCCCAATCCGCACTATCTCCACGTGCTGCAGGCCTATATGCAACGGGTTGCCGTGGAGATTGGCGCATGAGTGTGCTGCGTCCCGATCTGGAAATCATTTCGCACTGGATCCGGCCTGCTACGCGGGTGCTGGACTTGGGTTGTGGGGATGGCACGCTGTTGCGACACCTGCAGGACACCCGGCAGGTGACCGGCTATGGTTTGGAAATCGATCCGGACAACGTGGTGCGTTCCCTGCAGGCCGGCATTCAGGTCATTCAGATGGACATCGATCAGGGGCTCACCCCGTTTGCGGATCAGTCCTTCGACTATGTCATCCTGACCCAGGCCCTGCAGGTGGTACGCTACCCGGAGCAGTTGCTGCGGGAAATGCTGCGGGTAGGGCGGGAAGGCATCGTGACCTTTCCCAACTTCGGCCATTGGCGTTGTCGGCTGCAAGTGGCCTGGAAAGGGCGCATGCCCGTTTCCGAGACCCTGCCGGAACCGTGGTACAACACCCCCAACATCCATCTGTGCACCGTACGGGATTTCGAGACCCTGTGTCGGGATCAAGGCTATCGGACGCTCAGTCGGCAAGTGGTGGATTCGCGGCATCATGGCAGTTGGTTCATGCATTTCGCGCCCAATCTGCTGGGCGAAATCGCCCTCTACAGCCTGACCGGCATGAAGGGCGCGCCGCCTCGTTGAAGTAGGCTATACTTTCGAAAAACATCGGGGCGCTTCGCGCCAGGTCCAGGGAGGCTGCTATGCACGCCAGAAAAACGACCACCGCCTATTGGATGGCGGGTCTTCTGTTTCTCACGCTGTCGGTTTCAGCGGCATGGGCCAACAGCTTCGAGTACGAAAACTACATCTTCCATTACAACGCCCTGCGCACCGATGAGCTGCCCGCGGAATCAACCCAGAAGGCCGGCATCCCCCGCAGCCGCAACCGGGGCTTGATCAATCTGGCGCTGCGCGAGAAGCGGCCCGATGGAAGCACCGTTGCTGTTCCAGCCCAGATCACGGTTAGCGCAGTCAACCTGAACAACCAATACCGCGAGCTGTCTCTGCGCGAGGTGCGGGAGCAAGACGCGATCTATTACATCAGCGATTTCGCCATCAATAACGAAGAAACGCTGCGTTTTCAGGTCAATGTACTCCCCGAAGGCGCGAAAAAACCATTCAAGGTCCAGTTCGAAAAGCAATTCTTTACCGCGCCCTGAACGAATCAACAGCGCCGAGGGCACCTCTGTGCGCTCTCGGCGAATCGCCAAAACTACCTTCCGGCGCACCGTGATCATCCAGGGAACGTCTTGTCCTGGACGCCACGACCAAACTTCGGGTTGAGCATTACCCACGGCAGAAGGCCTCGCCGACACCATGGCCTGATGTGGGCGAGGCCGCGGTGGAGGCTTACGGCCTCTTCAGTTGGAGCGCCAACGGGGCTGATAGCGGCCGCTGGCATAACCCTTGAAAAAAGTCCGCAACGACAAATGATCCACAGGTGCTTCCAGGGCGTCCCTTAACAGGTCGGTCTCGGGGACGTAAGTCTGATGTTGGTTGCCGTCCACCAGCAGACGATACCAAGGTTGTTCCCGGTCTGGCGCGGGCAGGGCATCCTGGGGATACCAATCTTCCCGACCGAGGAACCAGGGATCCACATCCAATACCACAGCCCGATAATGCAATTCCCGGTGCTCGACCACATGACCGGGGGCGAATTTTGCTTGACATACGATAGCCATCGCGGACTCCTTTGGTGTTGTTCTTGGTGGATAGAGGACAGCGGGGATGCTTGATTCCCTGCTGCCTCTCTTGCGACTCCAGCGGAAGCACTTTGTTCAATCTAGCGGCCGCTCAAACCACGTCTTGAGCGGCGTTCAGGCTTCGTTGAGGCGGGGCAGCAGGGCAACCAGGTTGCAGGGCTTGTGGCGGGCATCGAGCTGGAACTGGATGATGCGTTCCCAGCCGGTCTGGCAGGCATTACGGGAGCCCGGCAGACAGAAGATCAGCGTGGCATTGGCGACGCCGGCAAAGGCGCGGGACTCCAGGGTGGATACCCCGATTTCCTCATAGGAAAGTTGCCGGAACAACTCCCCGAACCCGTCAATGCGCCGATCCAGCAAGGGAGTGATGGCCTCCGGGGTCCGATCCCGTCCGGTCAGCCCGGTACCGCCGGTGGATAGGATCACCTCCACGGCCGGATCCGCGATCCAGGCACTGACCTGAGCTCGGATACGATAGAGATCATCCCGCAACAGCGCCCGATCCTGAAGATGGTGGCCTGCCGCCCGCAAGCGCTCCACCAACAGATCCCCCGAAGTGTCGGTCCCCAGGGTACGGGTGTCCGACAAGGTCAGGACAGCGCAGCGCAGCGCGCGGAATTCGGCTTGGGCCGGCATGTTTAGATCTCCCCTTCGCCCTGGTAGAAACGACGCGCCAGATCGCGCAAAACGGCCAACTGGCCATGGAAAAAATGACTCACGCCCGGCAGGGTAACCAGTCGCGGCGGGGGAACCATCTGTTCCGCCCAAGCCACCACCTGGCCCGCATCCACCACTTCATCCGCCATGCCCTGGACGACCCACCACGGGCAGCGCGGCGCGTGATCCGGAAAATCAGCCCATCGATCCACCGGCGGCGCGACCGTCAACAAGCGCGAAACGGGCACTTCCAAGGCCAGTCGCAGCGCCACCCAGGCGCCGAAGGAGAATCCCGCCAGCGCCGGCGGATCGCCGGGCCACTGTCGTGCCGCCCACGCCAGTACGGCGCGGGCATCCTCACGCTCCCCCTCGCCGTGGTCGAATACGCCCGCGCTGGCACCGACTCCGCGGAAATTAAAGCGCACCGCGCTCCAGCCCAAATCGGTGGCTGCGCGCGCCAGGGTGGTCACCACCTTGTTGTCCATCGTGCCGCCGATCTGCGGGTGAGGATGGCAGATGACCACGACCCGCTCCCCTTCCGGCGCGGGCCGAGCGGGCCGATCCACCTGGATCTCCAACCTTCCGGCGGGACCCGAGATGGCCCGCGTATCCACCGAATCAATGGGATGATCGGTCATGACGCCTGCCTCAGGTCGCCAGGGTGATCGTGCCAAAGGCATACAGCCGCCCTGAATCGCGACCGTAAATTCGGCCCTGGTTGGCAATCAGCGGACCCGACTTGCCCAGGCTGCGCCCCACCACGACCAGCGGCTCGTCCCGGGGCGGGGCGATAAAGGAAAGCTTGAGGGCGGCGGTGGACATGCGGGTAATGCGGGCGCTGAGACCGAAACCGGCAAACACCCCCACATTGTCGCAGGCCAGCAATTGGGGGCCGGCGGCCACAGCGCCGGTCGCATCCAGGAAGTGCGCGGTATGGGCGACTTCGATCACGCACCGGCCCGCTCCCATCTGGCGCAGCGCCAATCCGGGCAGGCGTTTTTGCATATTGGCCTCAAGCAGCGCCCCCATGCGACCCGTGTCGGCCTGCCCATCCCAGTCCTCGGACAGGGTTTTTGGCCCCGGCAATGGCTCCACAGTCTCAGCTGTCGCCTGCAGGGCAAACACCCACTGCCCCTGAGCCACCAGGTTTCCCTGGGCATCGCGCACCTCGGCGGTTGCAAAGGCCAGGGTGCGACCCAGGCGCAGCAACCGGGCCGAGGCGATGACATCGGTTTCGCGCGCCGGGCGCAGGTAGACGATCTGGCCATCCAAGGGCCGCAGCGCATCCAGTGCGTGCTCCGGCGCCAAGGCGGCCGCTATTTCAAGCCGGGCCGCATCGTGCAGCAGGGACGCCAGGATACCGCCATGGACCACCCC
>WOZT01000007.1 GCA_011620145.1 Gammaproteobacteria bacterium
TCCTGGATGTCGGCGTGGCGGTCGAAGTGGATGATGCCGATCTTCTTGTCGGTATGTTCGGCGATGCCGCGCACGGTGGCAAAGCCGATCGAATGATCGCCGCCGAGCACGATGGGCAAGGCGCCGGAAGCGAAGATGTGGCCCATGCCGCGGCTGATCTGGTCGAAGGTCTTCTCGATGTTGGCGGGAATCACGAACACATCGCCGGCATCGCACAGGTTCATCTGCTCGCGCAGGTCGACGCCCAGCTCGTAGTTGTAGGGGGTGTAGAGCGCGCTGATCTTGCGGATGCCTTGCGGCCCGAAGCGCGTGCCGGGACGATAGGTGGTGCCGCCGTCGAAGGGCACGCCGAGGATGGCCGCGTCGTACTGGCCGACCAGATGGATATCCTCACAGAACGGCGCCTTCATGAAGGTGTTGATGCCGGCGAAGTGCGGCAGCTCGCCGCGCACGAAGGTGGAAATCTCCCGATCCTGCACGCTGTCGGCGGCGGGCAGGCCATGATCCAGGCCGTGCTGGACGTGGGCTTTCCAGGCCTGATAGGGCAGGTCCTTTTCCTTGTGCATGGATTTCCAGCCCTGCAGCTGGGTCTTGTCGAAGCTGGGGTGATGGTTGAGGCCCGAGCCCATGGGGTTTGTGGTCGCAAAGCGTTTCAGGCGCATGACAGGCGTCTCCTTGAGGTTTCATGGGATGGTGTGGGTGGATCAGGTGGGCGTTCGGCGTCGCGACAATTCGGCCAGGCGGTTCAGTTTGTCGAGATCGTGCTGCACGCCGGAGGTGGCGCGAATGCGCTCCAGCACGGTCTTTTTCCACTGCAGCAACTCGGGGGCGAGCTTGAGATCGGGGTGGCGTTCTCCCGGCGGCGGCAGGGACAGGGTATGCACGCCATCCACCCGGCCGGGATGGGGAGCCAGGACCACCACGCGGCTGGCCAGATAGACCGCTTCCTCCACGTCGTGGGTGACGAACACGATGGTGCTGCGTTCGATCTCGAACAACCGCAGGATCAGCTCGTGCATCACCTCGCGGGTCTGTGCGTCGAGCGCCCCAAAGGGCTCGTCCATGAGCAACACCCGCGGCTGCGCCATCAAGGCGCGGGCGATGGCCACCCGCTGGCGCATGCCGCCGGAAAGCTGGTTGGGGTAGTGATCGCGCACCGCGTCCAGGCCCATCACGTCCAACAGGGCATAGGACCGCTCCACTGCGGAGGCCGCCTGGGAATCGCTGGCATTGCCGGTATGGACGCGCAGGCTGCGGCAGAACCGCACGTTTTCCAGCACGGTGAGCCAGGGGTAGAGGCTGTAGTCCTGGAACACCACGGCCCGTTCCGGCCCCGGTCCGGTCACGGGCGCATCATCCAGCCAGATGCCGCCGCTGGTGGGGGCCTCCAGGCCGGCGATGAGCCGCAGCAAGGTGGACTTGCCGCAGCCGGAGGCGCCGACCAGGGCCAGGAATTCCCCCTGGGCCACGTCCAGGTCGATTGCCTGCAAGGCCGGCAGGCTCTGGCCGGGATAGGTCTTGCCCAGGCCCGCGATGCGGATGCAGGGGGCTGGCGCGGTCATCGGGTGTGCAGCCAGGGAAAGGCGCGGCGATGCAGCAGCCGCAGGCCCTGGTCCATCACCAGCCCCAGCAGGCCGATCAGCAGGATGCCGACGAAGATCTTGTCGGTCTGCAGGAAGCGCTGGGCGCGCAGGATGGCGTAGCCCAGCCCGGAGTTGGCGGCCACCAGTTCCGCCACCACCAGGTAGGTCCAGGCCCAGCCGAGCGTAATGCGCAGGGTGTCGACGATGCCCGGCAGTGCTGACTTGAACACCACCAGCGACAGAATCTCGCCCCGGCTCGCGCCGAGCGTCTGGGCCGCCTCGATCTGGGTCATGGGCACCTGGCGGACGTTGTCCGAGACCATCAGCACCATCTGGAAATAGGTACCGATCCAGATCAGCGCGATCTTGGCGCTTTCGCCGATGCCGACCCACAGCATGACCAGCGGCACGAAGGCCACCGCCGGCAGGTAGCGGGCAAACTCCATCAAGGGCTCGAAGAAGGCCTGCACCGGGCGAAAGCTGCCGATGTAGATGCCCAGGGGCACGGCCATCACGGCCGCAAGCGTGAATCCTCCCAGCACCCGGCCGATGCTGACCTTGAGATCGGTGAGCAGGTCGCCCTCGCGTGCCCACATCGCCAGCCGCCGCACCACGCCATCGGGGGTCGGCAGGAACACCGGATCCACCAGGCCGCTGGCGGCCAGCATCCACCACGCCGCGAGGAAGGTGGTGAAACCCGCCGCCGCCAGGGCGAGATAGGCACTGTTCCCCAGGTGGCCGCGGATCGACCAGAACGAGGCGACGCCGGTCATGGCTCACGGCCCTGCGGTCATGCCGGCCGCTTCGCGCACCAGGCTGGGATCCACCGCGCCGGCAAAGTCCACATTGCCTTCCAGCAACTTGTTCTGCTTCAGGAAAGTCGTGATGGTGGGGCCGACCGCCACCAGCGACTCGGGCCGCTTGGGCTCGCCCAGGGCGATCAGGTTGTCCTTCTCGCCGAAAAAGCGCGTGCCCGAGAGATAGGTGGCGTATTCAGGCGCCGGCAAGCCCACCACCTTGGCCATGATCTTGGCGGCCTGTTGGGGTTCCTTGGCGATGAAGTCAACGGTTTCATACCAGGCGCGGACCATGCCGAGCAGGGTGGCCCGCTTGGCGGCATCGTTCAGCACCGGCGCCCGCGCCACCAGGAGATCCGGCACCAGGCCGGGCATGTCCTTTGATGTAAACAGCGGCTTGCCCTTGCCGCTTGCCTGAATCTGGTTCACCCAGGGGTTCCAGACCACCGCTGCCGGCACCCGGCCGCCGATGAAGGCGGCCGCCGCGTCGCCCGCGGCCAGATTGACCACCTTCACATCCTCCGGACGCATGCCGTTGCGGGCCAGGGCGGTGGCGAGGACGAAGTGGGAAATGCTGAATTGCTCCAGCGCGACCGATTTGCCTTTCAGGTCGGCGAAGCTTTTGATGGACGGCGCCACCATCAGGGCGTCGTTGCCCGCCGAATTGTCATTGACCAGCACGACCTTGAGCGGAATGCCGGCCGCGAGCGGCGCCAGGGTATCGCTCCAGGTTTGCGAGTTGGCGTCGAGCTGGCCGGCGGAAAGGGCTTGAATGGAATCGGTATAGTTGGGGAACCAGACCAGCTCCACCTCGGCGCCGTGGCGCTTGAGGAAGCCTTTTTCCTGGGCGACATACCAGGCGACCCAGCCCGGCCAGTCGCTCACGCCCACCTTCAGCGGGGCAGCAGTAGCGGTGAGGGTGAAGAAGGCAAACAGCAAGGGCGTGAGCACATGAAGCAGCAGGCGACGAGGCATGTCGGATCCTCCGGTGGGAATGAAACACAGCGCGCGAGAGGGCCATTTGGTCCTCCCGGGCTTTTGTCCCGCCGGTGTAGCCCCGCTGGGGCCGGCAACCCTCGGACCAGTCACCCCCGTGGAGGCCGGAACCCTAGTTGCCTTGATGGATCGCGTGGGAAAATGAAAACCATGCCCGCTCGCGTCGCCTTTCAATCCAGCACACCCTGTGCCAACACCTGGATCGGACTTGCCGCGCCCCCCGATTGGCCATCTGATGCGCGCTCGCGCCGGCTGTTGAACGGCGCGGCTGGGTCGGGCGAAATGCAGCATTTCCGCTGCTTCCACGGCGCGCTGTTGTGTCGTGAGCCACCGTCCTGGATGGTTGCGCGCTGGCGCCCCGGTGTTGCCCGTCGCCGTCATGCGAGCGATCGGCGCCATGCTGCGCCGCACTGGCTTGGTGCGATCATCACGGGCCTTGGGCCATGATGGATCCGGCAGCCCAGATGCAAACGGTGACTTGGGCCAACGGCGTTGAACTGCGTGCGCAGTCCGTGGCGGGCCGGTCGGCGGTCGCGCTGGCGCTGTGGTGGCGTGCCGGCCGCGTCGATGAAGGTGCGGGCGAGGATAGCGCCGCGCATCTGCTGGAGCATCTGGTCTGCGAGGCGCTGGATCCGGCTGCGCTCGCGCGCTGGGGCGGCTTGCTCAATGGCCAGAGCGGACGGGAATGGACGGTCTGGCATGGCCTGGTGCCGGCACGGTGCGCGCCCGAGGTGTTGAAGGCGCTGGTTCAGGCGTTGTGGGCGCCTTTGCCGAGCGCCGCGGTGGTGGCGCAGGAGGCGCGCGTATTGAGCCAGGAGCTCCAGTTGGCGGCGACTGCCGATGCCTGGGAAAGCCTGGCCCTTTGCGCCCGCTTCGGGGATCATCCCCTCAGTCGCCCGCTGGCGGTGGTGCCCGCCATCGACCCGGCGGGCCTGGCCGCTTTTCGGCAACGCCTGCTGGGCGGCCCAAGGCTACGGATCACGGCCGCGGGCGATGTCGATCTGGCGGCCCTGGTCGCGGCGGCCGAGCCTTTGGGGCAGTTGCCGGTGGTGGCGCCGGCACTCGCGATGCTGCCATCAGTGCCCGCGCAGCACTGTGATGCCCGTCTGCCCGAGGCGGCGGGAGCCGGCGCCCTCTGGCTGTTGCCGTTCGAGTCGACTGTGAGTGAGGCCGTCTCCTGGCTGGCGGACCTGCTGGCCCATCCGCTGCTGGGGCGGCTGTCGCGCGGCTTGCGCGCAGGGTCGGCGCCGCTCTACGGCCTCGACAGCCGATTGGAATGGGTCGGCGGGAAGGGATTGTGGTGGCTGCGCATCGATGACGCCCGTGCGATCCCGCTCCTGGAAAGCGGGATGGAACGTGCGCTGGCTGGCGGATTTACCGATGCCGAATGCACCCGGGTGGAAAGCCTGCGCCGCGCGCGGCGCGCGCTGCAGACCGAGGACCTGATGGGCTGTCTCGAACGGCTGGCGGAACTGCAGCCGGAGCAGGGGATCGAGCCGCCGACTGCGGGCGCGCTGCATGCCGCGCTGGCCGCCTGTTGGGGGCGGCGCTGCCTGCTGCGCGCGGGTTGAAGACGCCCATCATAACGAGGAGATGATTCTTTGAAATATCGGGACCTGCGGGATTTCATCGGCCATCT
>WOZT01000262.1 GCA_011620145.1 Gammaproteobacteria bacterium
TGCATGGGGCGGCGGCCTTCGATTTCCGGTGCGCCCGCCATTGTTGATTCTCATCAATCATCGATCCCAGAGGACTATATCCATGCGCAAGATGATCAGTTGTCTCGCCCTCGCCACCGTGGCCACCCTGGCCGCACCCATGGCGGCCCAGGCCCGGGACTACATCAGTGCCGTCGGCTCTTCCACGGTCTATCCGTTCAGCACCGTGGTGGCCGAGCAGTTCGGCAAGAGCGGTAAATTCAAGACCCCCAAGGTGGAGTCCACCGGCACCGGTGGCGGCTTCAAGCTGTTCTGTGGTGGCGTTGGCGTCGAGCATCCCGATATCTCCAATGCCTCGCGTGCCATCAAGCCTTCCGAAAAGGAAGATTGCGCCAAGAATGGGGTGAAGGACATCGTCGAAATCAAGATCGGCTTTGATGGCATCGTGCTGGCGCAAAACAAGACGGCCAAGACTTTGGAGCTTGATCTCAAGCAGCTCTATTTGGCATTGGCCAAGAACGTGCCTGATCCCAAGGGTGGCGACAAACTGGTGGCCAATCCCTACAAGATGTGGAGCGACATCGATCCCAGCCTGCCCAAGCAGAAGATCGAAGTGCTGGGCCCACCGCCCACCTCAGGCACACGCGACGCCCTTGTGGAACTGGGCATGGAAGGAGGCTGCAAAAGCTTCTCTTTCCTGAAAGAAATGAAGGAAAAGGACGAGAAGGCCTTCAAGCAGGCCTGCGATACGATGCGTGAGGACGGCGCCTTCATCGAGGCCGGCGAAAACGACAACCTGATCGTCCAGAAGTTGGGCGCCAACAAGGATGCCTACGGCATCTTCGGCTACAGCTTCCTGGAGGAAAACATGGCCACGGTGAAGCCGGCGATCATCGGCGGTTCCCGCCCCACCTATGAGGCGATCTCCAGCGGCTCCTACCCGCTGTCGCGTCCCCTGTTCATCTATGTCAAGAAGGCCCATGCCGGCGTGATTCCGGGGATTCCGGAATTCCTGGCGGAGTTCACCAGCGATAAGGCCTTCGGACCCGAGGGCTATCTGGCCGACCGGGGTCTGGTTGCCCTGCCGGATGCGGAGCGTAAGCAGTCCGTTGAAATTGCCAAGAAGCTGGTGACCTTGAAGTAATCCTGTCCATCGGGGGGGTAGGGATTGAACCTGCCCCCCGCAGCTTGCGGTATGGCGCCATGAATCAGCTCATTTTGATTTTTGTTCTGCTCCTCTTGAGCCTGGCGGCCTATCAGATGGGTCGGCGGCGTGCGTACGGACTAGTGGATGGCCAGTTGCGCAAGCTGCATTCCCTGCCGGTTTATTACGGGCTCTATGCGGCGATGTGGTGCCTGTTGCCGGCCTTGCTGGTGTTGATCGCCTGGACTGCGTTTGACGGCGCGATTATCTCTCATCTGGTGGTGGGCCAGCTTCCCGAATCCCTGCACGGCGCTGATGCCGGCAGCATCAATCTCTTGCTCAACGACATCCGCAATGTGCGGATGGGCCTGGTTCCCCCGGAGAGCGCCGATCCGGTCGTGGTGGCCGCGGCGCAGCATTGGGACCACTTGCAACGCATTGGTTACGCCGCCCTGGCGGTGGTGGTCCTGATTCTGGCTGTGCTCGGGGCGATATTCACCCTGACTCGCATTCATCCCCAGCAGCGCGCTCGCAACGCGGTGGAACGGTTGGTGCTGGTCATGATGATGGCGGCCGCCAGTGTGGCCGTACTCACGACCGTGGGGATCGTGTTGTCGGTGCTGTTCGAATCGATCCTGTTTTTCCGACTGGTGCCGGTGACTGAATTTCTCTTTGGAACCTCGTGGAGCCCCCAGATGGCCATGCGGGCCGACCAGGTCGGCTCTTCCGGGGCCTTCGGGGCCGTCCCGATCTTCGTCGGCACGGCGCTGATTTCGGCCATTGCCATGGTGGTGGCGGTGCCGATTGGCCTGTTGTCGGCCATCTATCTTTCCGAATACGCAGCTCCCGCCTTCCGCTCGGTGGCCAAGCCCTTGCTGGAGGTGCTGGCCGGAATTCCGACGGTGGTCTACGGGGTGTTCGCCGTGCTGGTGGTGGCGCCGGCCATCCGTTCCTGGGGCATGAGTCTGGGCCTGGACGTGGCCTCCGAGAGCGCGCTGGCGGCGGGGCTGGTGATGGGGGTGATGATCATCCCCTTTGTCTCCTCTTTGTCGGATGATGTCATCAACGCCGTGCCGCAATCCTTGCGGGACGGGGCGTACGCGCTCGGCGCTACGCCTTCGGAAACGACCCGCAAGGTGGTGCTACCCGCCGCCCTGCCCGGCATCGTGGGCAGCATCATGCTGGCCATTTCGCGGGCCATCGGGGAGACCATGATCGTGGTCATGGCGGCGGGCTTGTCGGCCAATCTAAGCTTCAATCCACTGGAGTCGGTGACCACGGTAACGGTGCAGATCGTGACCCTGTTGACGGGTGACCAGGAGTTCGACAGCCCCAAGACCCTGGCGGCCTTCGCCCTGGGGCTGCTGCTGTTCCTGGTGACCCTGGGGCTCAACGTGATTGCCCTGCGGGTGGTCAACAAGTATCGGGAACAATATGAGTAACCAGACCCTCCCCTTGCCACGCCCCGTCGATGTCATCAACACGGGCCTTGGCCGCCGCCGCGCGGCAGAACGCCGCTTCCGGCTCTACGGTGTGGCAGCCATCACGCTGGCCTTGATCTTCTTGGTGCTGTTGTTCATCAGCATCATCGGCAAGGGCTATACAGCCTTCTGGCAGACCCAGATCCAGATGGAGGCGACGCTTGCCCCCGAGCTGCTGGACATCGCCGATCCGGCCGATCGCAATCAGGTGATGGCGGCCAATTACGGCGCCGTCATGAAGGCTGCGCTGCGCCAGGCGTTCCCCGAGGTATCGGGCCGCGCCGAACAGCGTCAACTGTTCGCGCTGGTGAGCAGTGGGGCGGAGGACGTCCTGCGCCAGCGGCTGCTGGACGACCCGTCTCTGCTGGGCCAAACCGTGAGCCTGTGGGTCCCGGCGGGTAGCGATATCGACATGGTTCGAAAGGGTCATATCGATCGCAGCCTGCCCGAGAGCGAGCGGCGGGTATCGGACCAGGAATTGGCGTGGATGGATGAGTTGGCTCAGCAGGGGCGGATCGAACAGCGCTTCAACTGGAACTTCCTCACCGGCGGGGATTCTCGTTCTCCGGAACAGGCCGGCATCTGGGGCGCTGTGGTGGGTTCTTTCCTCACCCTTGCCGTCACCATGCTGCTGTCCTTTCCGCTGGGCGCGGCCGCTGCAGTCTATCTGGAGGAATTCGCCCCGAAGAACCGGTTGACGGACATCATCGAGGTGAATATCAACAACCTCGCGGCGGTGCCTTCCATTGTGTTTGGCCTGTTGGGGCTCGCGGTATTCATCAACATTTTTGGCCTGCCGCGCTCGGCGCCCCTGGTGGGCGGCTTGGTGCTGACCCTGATGACCTTGCCGACCATTATCATCGCGGGCCGGGCGGCGCTGAAATCCGTGCCGCCGTCCATCCGGGAAGCGGCGCTTGGTGTGGGCGCCTCGCCCTTGCAGACCGTGACCAACCATGTGTTGCCGCTGGCCATGCCGGGCATCCTGACGGGCATGATCATCGGCATGGCGCGCGCCCTGGGGGAGACCGCGCCCCTGCTGATGATCGGCATGGTGGCCTTCATCGTCGATGTGCCCAAGGGCATCTTCGATCCGGCCACCGCTTTGCCGGTACAAATTTACTTATGGGCCGACAGCCCGGAACTGGGTTTCGCCGAGCGCACCTCGGCGGCCATTATGGTGCTGCTGGTTTTTCTGCTCAGCATGAATGCGTTGGCCGTGATTCTGCGGCGGCGGTTCGAGCGTCGCTGGTGATAGACTTACGCCCCCTCGGGAGACTGATGTGATGGAAACTTCCATGAATGAAACGCAGCAACAGGCCAAGGAAACTGTTTTCCGGGCGCCCGATCGGGGCGATCTCCAGGCGACGGCGACAGTGGACCGGGAAGTGCGGCGCACCGTGGGTGAGGCGCGGGTCGCCGATCCCCGCATTCGCTGCAATGACATCAATGTCTACTATGGCACTGCTCAGGCCATCAAGAATGTCAACCTGGATGTGGGGCGCAACGAGGTGCTGGCCATGATCGGCCCGTCCGGCTGCGGCAAGAGCACCTTCCTGCGTTGCCTGAACCGGATGAACGACACCATCGACGGCTGCCGCGTGACCGGCGACATCCTGTTGGACGAGCGCAACATCAATGCCAAGGAAATCGATGTGGTGCCCTTGCGGGCCCAGGTCGGCATGGTGTTCCAGAAGCCCAATCCCTTCCCCAAGTCGATCTGGGAAAACGTGGCTTTTGGCCCGCGCATCCATGGCCTGGCACGTAGCCGCGCCCAACTCGATGAAGTGGTGGAGTCCAGCCTGCGCCGCGCCGGCCTGTGGGATGAGGTGAAGGATCGCCTGGACAAGCCGGGCACCGGCCTGTCGGGTGGCCAACAACAGCGCCTGTGCATCGCCCGGACCATCGCCGTCCAGCCGGAGGTCATCCTGATGGACGAGCCCTGTTCGGCGCTGGATCCCATCTCCACCGCCAAGATCGAGGAGCTGATCGACGAACTGCGCCAGCAATTCTCGATCTGCATCGTGACCCATTCCATGCAGCAGGCCGCCCGAGTGTCCCAGCGCACGGCCTATTTCCATCTGGGCGACCTGATCGAGGTCGGCAATACCGAGCAGATCTTCACCAACCCCAATCACAAGCTGACCGAGGACTATATCACCGGTCGGTTTGGCTGATGAAGGGCCGCAGTGTGGGCCAGCTAGTTGCGATCAGGGGAGGAAACAGGCCATGAGCCCCAGCCTCGAAGGTCATACGGTCCGGCGTTACGATGGCGAGCTCAATCATCTTCATCTGCGGGTGCTGGAGTTGGGCGGACTGGCCCTGCATCAGACCCGCAACGCGCTGGCGGCCCTGCAGGACCGCGATGCCCACGTCGCCCGCTCGGTGATCCACCGCGAATGGG
>WOZT01000107.1 GCA_011620145.1 Gammaproteobacteria bacterium
ACATGCCCGGGATCCTGATTCAGGGAAAGGGTTCCCATCCTAGAATCCCGGCCGAGGGGCTGCAATGGTGATGGGTCAAGCGATGGCGCCTTGCAGCGCCTGACGCACCAGACCCAGGTGGCGGCGACTCACCACCAAGGGCTCAGGACAATCCTTCAAGCGCAACCAGTGATGCCCGCCGCGCAGTTGCAAGCTTTCCAGATACGCGATGGCCGCGAGCGCGTTGCGGTGTGCCCGCACGAAGCGGTTGGCGAATTCCGTTTCCAGTCGCATCAGCGAATCCTCGATCAGCAGTTCTCCGTCGCGGTGGCGCACGGTCACGTATTTCTGCTCAGCCTTGAAATAACGCACCTCCTCCACAGGGATCACCTGCACCGCTCCCCCCAGTCGTGCGCATAGATGGCTGCGGGGCGCGACGGTGGTACGAACCGGCGCAGTCTGCGGCGCCATGTGGCGGAGCTGGAGCCGCTCCAGCGCCTGGATCAGCCGCTCGCGTCGCACCGGCTTGAGCAAATAATCCGTAGCCTGGACCTCGAAAGCGGCCAGGGCATGATCCGCGTAGGCGGTGGTGAACAATACCGCCGGTGGTGCAGTGCGCGCGGCCAGCAGCCGGGCGGTTTCCAGGCCATCCAGACCCGGCATGCGGATGTCGAGCAGAACAACATCAACCGCCAGTTGCGCGCACAGCGCCAACGCCTGCGCGCCGCTTTCGGCTTCACCCACCACGCGATGTTCCGGCAACTCGGCGATCAGTTGCGCCAGCCGGGCGCGGGCCGGCGCTTCGTCGTCCACCAGCAGGATGTTCATGGGATTACCCGTCCGATGCCATCGGGCGGACAGGCGAGGCGTGGAAATCGCAGCGTGACCTCAAAATGAGTCGCACTCTGCCGGGTTTCCAGACACGCCTTGGGTCCGAAGCTCAACGCCAGCCGCTGGCGCGTGTTCTCAATTGCCAGACCATGCCTGTGCCGGGGTTTGCTGCCGCATGGGTTGCGCAGCCGCAGTTCAATCAAGCCCTTGTGCAAGTGACCATCAAGGCGGATCGTGCCGCCTTTGGGCAGGGTTTCGATGCCGTGATAGATGGCGTTTTCGAGCAGGGGTTGCAGGGTCAGGGCGGGCAACAGGGCCTGCTGCGGCAGGTCATCGGTGACCCAGTCCACGCGCAGCCGCGCGCCCAGCCGCAGGGTTTCCAGGTGCAGGTAATGGCGGCACAGGGCCAGTTCATCGGCCAGGGTGACAAAGCGGTCGCCGGTGGCCAGACTGGCGCGGAACAAATCCGCCAGATCTTCCAGCGCTGCTTCCGCCGTGCGTGGCTGGCTCTGGATCAGCGCCGTAATGGTGTTCAGGGTGTTGAACAGGAAATGTGGCCGGATGCGCGCCTGCAAGGCGTCGATGCGCAGGGTGAATTCGTCGCGCACGCGCTGATGCAGCGCGTATTGCAGGTACAGATAGCGCAGCGCCAGGGCCGCCACCAGGGTGGCTGTGAGGCCCAGGCGCAGGGCCGGGAGCAGGTGATCGGTCATGCGTGGGATCTCGCCGGGATCCCTCTGCAGAAACCAGCCCAATAAGGCGATGCCGAACGCCAGCCCCAGGACCAGCCCCAGGATCGTGGCGCTGGCCAGCGGCAACGTCAGTCGGGCCAATCGGCCCCGCAGGACACACAACAGTCCCGCGCTGGACAGCGTCACCGCCTGGGCATAGAGCGACACCCGACTCAGGCGCAGCCAGAAATCCTCCGGCGGCATGGCCAGCGTCAGGATGAAAGCCAGCAACTGCACGCTCAGCACCAGCGCCAGCGTCACCCGCAGATCGCACAGGTCGGGCAGGAAAAACCCATCCGGCGCCAGGGGCGGGCCCGGCTCGGAGAAAGCGGAAAGCGGTGAAAGTCTGACCTGCATGACGCGGCTGCGATTTGGCCCGATATAATCCGCCTTATCGGCAGCGATCCGGCGGCGTTGACTCTTTCGAACGTCTGCCCGTCGCGTCCTTATCCCCAATGGAGTCGGCATGAGTGTTCCGCAACCCCCCGCCAAGCCCTGGGGCGGGCGTTTTTCCGAGGGCACCGATGCCTTCGTGGAAGCCTTCACCGCCTCGGTGGGCTTCGATCAGCGCCTGTACCGCCAGGACATCGCCGGCTCCATCGCCCATGCGCGCATGCTGGCGCGGGTCGGCGTGCTGAGCGCGGCGGAGTGCGAGCAGATCGTCACCGGGCTGGACGCCATTCGCGCGGAAATCGAGGCCGGGCGCTTCGAGTGGTCGGTGGCGCTGGAAGATGTGCACATGAACATCGAGGCGCGGCTGGTGGCGCGCATCGGCGAGGCCGGCAAGAAACTGCACACCGGGCGTTCCCGCAACGATCAGGTCGCGACGGACATCCGGCTCTATCTGCGTGAGGCCATCGACGCGCTGGTGGGCGAGCTGGACCGCTTGCGCGGCGGCTTGCTGGATCTGGCCGAGCGCGAGGCCGACACCCTCATGCCCGGCTTCACCCATTTGCAGGTGGCCCAGCCGGTCACCTTCGGCCATCACCTGATGGCCTGGCACGCCATGCTGGTGCGGGATCGGGAGCGCTTGCACGACTGCCGTCGGCGGGTGAACGTGTTGCCGCTGGGCGCGGCGGCGCTGGCGGGCACGGTCTATCCGCTGGATCGGGCGTACGTGGCCGAGCAACTCGGTTTCGCGGCGATCAGCGAGAACTCCCTGGACGCGGTGAGCGATCGGGACTTCGCCATCGAATTCGCCGCCGTTGCCAGCCTGATCCTGATGCACCTGTCGCGCTTTTCCGAGGAGCTGGTGCTGTGGTCCAGCGCCCAGTTCGATTTCATCGCCTTGCCCGACCGTTTCTGCACGGGTTCGTCCATCATGCCGCAGAAGAAAAACCCCGACGTGCCCGAGCTGGTGCGCGGCAAGACTGGTCGCGTGTACGGCAATCTGGTGAGCCTGCTGACCCTGATGAAGGCCCAGCCCTTGGCCTACAACAAGGACAACCAGGAGGACAAGGAGCCCTTGTTCGACACCGTGGACACGGTGGCCGGCTGTCTGCGGGCCTTTGCCGACATGGTGCCGGCGATCGAGGTCAAGCGCGACAACTGCCGCGAGAGCGCGCGGCGCGGTTTTGCCACGGCGACGGATCTGGCCGATTATCTGGTGCGCAAGGGGATTGCGTTCCGCGATGCCCACGAGATCGTCGGCAAGGCGGTGGCGCTGGGGGTGCGTGAGGGGCGGGACCTGTCGTTGCTCAGCCTGGCAGAGCTGCAATCTTTCAGCCCGCTGATCGAGGCGGATGTTTATGCGGTGTTGACCCTGGAGGGGTCGGTGGCGGCGCGCCGAGGCTATGGCGGCACGGCGCCGGAGCAGGTGCGTGCGGCGATCGCACGGGCACGGTCTGTGCCGAACTAACGGCGCTTTATTTGGCCAATCAATCTTGGGGGTTTGAGATGAAATGGTTCAACGGATTGGCTGGCACCTCGCTCCTGTTGGCAGGAAATCTGGTCCAGGCCCAGGGCATCGGCTATGACCAGGTCGACCTGAGCTACCGGGTAATGGATCGGGACCGCGCGGATACCCTTGATGACAAATTCGACGGGCCAGCGGTTCGCTTTTCCATGGGAATCACGGACTCGATCTATGGCGTCATCGAGAACGCTTATCTGAAATCTCATGGCCCGGACGTGGATGTCGCCGATCTGGCGGTTGGCCTCGGGTATCGCCAGGCGCTGGCTCCCGACATGGATTTCATTGGGGAAGCTGCCTGGATGCGGCGCGATATCGATGCCCCCAGCCGGGTTGATGATCGAAAGGACGATGGTTATCAGTTTGCCGCCGGCGTGCGCTTTCTCGCCATGGAGATGCTGGAATTGAACCTTACCGCGCTTTATCGCGGCGGCATTCTGAACGACAACGAGGCGATCTTGCGCGCCGGCGGCGTGTGGTCGGTGTATGGCCCGCTGGGCGTGCAGGCCAGTGCGGCGGTGAGCGCCGATGCGACGATCTACGACCTGGGCCTGCGGGTGTCGTTTTAACGGTACGGGTGCTGGTTCGTCAGGGCATCACCTCGGCAGCGGCTGAAAAAGTCAGCCCCTGTTGCCGCGTTTTCCCGAGGCGCAAAAAGCGCGTGACTCCTGCGCTTGGCCATCCGAGTTGATGGCGGTTGGTATCCGTGCCGGCGCCGTTGAGGGCGTCAATTGCGGGTCGGGCGCGTGGCCCGCGGTCTCGCTTTACCCCTCTTGCAGCGCCTGCTCAATGCGTCGATCCGGCACCAGCCAGACGATCGCCATGGCGACGTAAATTGCCTGGGCGATCCACGGGACCCAAAAGGTGGTCAGAATGGCGGTCAGATAAATGGGCGGCGAGAGTTTGCCTTTCCAGTCGCGGCCCACGGCGTTTTTGATGACTGAAGTCGAGCCTTCGGCGGCGGTGATGCTGTGCTGCAGAATCCAGTAGGCGACGGCGGCCATGAGCAGGACCAGCCCGTAGAACGCCGAGGGCGTCGCGGCAAAGTGGTTTTCGCCCATCCAGCCGGTGGCAAATGGAAACAGCGACAGCCAGAACAGCAGATGCAGATTCGCCCACAAAATCCCGCCGGTGACCTTGCTTGCGGCATACAGCAGGTGATGGTGATTGTTCCAGTAGATGCCGACGTAAACAAAGCTCATCACATAGCTCAGAAATACCGGCCAGAGCGGAAGCAGCGCGGCCAGCTCCTTGCCATGGGGCACTTCCATCTCAAGCACCATGATGGTGATGATGATGGCCAGAACCCCATCGCTGAAGGCTTCCAGCCGCCCTGTTTCCATCATCCTCTTGCCACGGCGCATGCATGATCCTTTGAATGGCGCTGGGGGGCGGTTCCCCTGCGTCAAAAATGACGCCTGTAGTCTATATCCCAGCCGCTTGCTCCCTGTCCATCCGTCGTCTATGGAATGGCTGCCGTTGCCTCAGGCGAAATCCTGCGGCGCCTGGCGTTGCCAGTCGACGAGCGAGCTGCGGAAA
>WOZT01000037.1 GCA_011620145.1 Gammaproteobacteria bacterium
AGAGGCCATGGCATGTGCGCAAGGAAACGGTGAGAACGAATCCGGGCCTGCCCCCCAGGGAAGCCTTCAAGCCCCGTTGCCTGTCCATCGATCTGGAAGTCGGCATCAAGGATCAACGCATACACCGTTTTGCCGCGATCCGGGGGGATACAGGCGAATCTCTGGTTTACCGCGGTGGCGATCTGGGCACGGCATTGGCGCGGCTTGATGCAATGGCCGAGGGCGCAGCCTTCGTTCTGGGTCATAACCTGATTGCCTTTGATCTCCCCCATCTGGCGGCTGTCCGACCGGATCTGCGCCTGCTGCAACTGCCCGCCATCGATACCCTGCGTCTGAATCCCCTGGCTTTTCCGCGCAATCCCTATCACCACCTGGTCAAGCATTATCGCAATGGCCCACTGCAGGGCGATCGGGTGAATGACCCGGAACTGGACGCCCGGCTTAGCCTCACCCTGTTTCAGGATCAGCGTGAAGCCTTGCGTCAGACACAACAGCGCGCGCCGGATTTGATGCTCGCCTGGCATGGCCTGACCACCACCCCATCGGACCGCTCCGGTCTGACGGCGTTTTTCGCCTCCCTGCGCGGGGCAATGCGGCCCTCCCCCACCCAGATCCAGGCGGCCATCGGGCGATTGTTGACCGGACAGGCCTGCCGCGTTCATGCCGAAACCGCCGCTGCCCAGGACGATGCCCCGGGATGGAACCTGGCCTATGCGCTGGCCTGGCTGTCGGTGGCGGGAGGCAATTCGGTGATGCCGCCGTGGGTGCGTCATCAATTTCCCGGGGCCGGGCGATTGGTGCGACAACTGCGCGACACGCCCTGCAGCGCGCCCGATTGCGTCTGGTGCCGCGAACGCCACAATGCCACAAGCGAACTGAAGCGCTGGTTCGGCTTCGCGCAGTTCCGCCCGCAGCCCGCCGGCGCCGACGGCCGGTCCTTGCAGGAAGCCATCGTCGAGGCGGCGATGCGCGGTGGGCACGTGCTGGGAATATTGCCGACCGGCACCGGAAAATCCCTCTGCTATCAAATCCCGGCCCTGTCGCGCTACGACAAGACCGGCGCGTTGACGGTGGTGATCTCGCCGCTGGTCGCGCTCATGGCCGACCAGGTGGCCGTTCTTGAAGCGCGCGGCATCGGCAGTTGCGCCACCCTCAACGGCCTGCTGTCCATGCCCGAGCGGGCCGATGTGCTGGATCGGGTGCGGTTGGGGGATGTGGCGATCCTGATCATTTCACCGGAGCAGTTGCGCAACCACGCCTTGCGCCAGGTCCTGGCGCAGCGGGAGATCGGCGCCTGGGTGCTGGATGAGGCCCATTGTCTGTCCAAATGGGGGCACGATTTCCGGCCGGATTACCGGTATGTGGGGCGGTTCATCCGTGAACGGGCGGGCGAGGAAACCCTGCCACCGGTGTTGTGCCTCACCGCCACCGCCAAGCCGGATGTGGTGGCCGAGATCCGTCAGTATTTCCGGAATGAAATGGGCGTTGAACTCGCCGTGTTCGACGGCGGCGCCGAACGCAGCAACCTGGATTTCGTCGTGGTGGAAACCACGCCTGCGGGAAAATTCGCCCATATTCACAAGGTGTTGGAAACCGATCTACCGCTGGACAATGCGGGTGGCGCCATCATTTATTGCGCCACCCGGCGCCAGACCGAGGAGCTGGCCGCTTTTCTCCAGCAAAAGGGGCACGGAGCCGCCCACTTCCACAGCCAGGTCCCGCCGGAGACCAAAAAGGACCTGCAACGGCGCTTCATCCGGGGCGATCTGCGGGTCATGGTGGCCACCAATGCCTTCGGCATGGGCATCGACAAGCCCGATGTGCGTCTGGTGATCCATGCCGACCTCCCCGGCTCGCTGGAAAACTACGTGCAGGAGGCAGGCCGCGCCGGGCGCGATCAGCAGCCCGCCCGCTGTGTTCTGCTCTACACCCCGGAGGATGTGGAACGGCAATTCAGTCTGTCCGCCCATGGCCGGCTGTCTGCGCGAGAGATCCAGGCGGTCCTGAAAGCGATACGCACCCTTGATCGCAAAAAACGCTTTCAAGGGGAGGTGGTCGCCACCGTGGGTGAAATCCTGGCCGAGGAACAGGAAGGCGACTTCGGGCGTGATCGCGCCACCGAGGACACCCGCGTGCGCACGGCCCTGGCCTGGCTGGAGGAAGCCGGCCTGCTCATGCGCGAGGAAAACCGGGTGCAGGTGTTTCCCTCCGCCCTGCGCGTGACCAGCCTGGAAGAGGCTCGCGACCGCATCGAGAAGAAAGTCACGGTCGATGCTTATCGGCCCCAGCTGCTGGCACTGGCCGAGACGCTTTTCCACAGCGACGCCGACGAGGGCATTTCCACCGACGAGCTGATGGGGATTGCGGGGATGAACGCGGCGCAACTGCGCGCAGCCTTGTGCGACCTGGAACGCCTCGGGATCGTCAGCAACGACACCGCGATTACCGCTTTTTTTCATGCCGGCGTGGAGCATGCATCGCGCAGACGCCTTGCAAGGGCTGCCGCGCTCGAGGCCGCGCTGATTGCCGAACTGAGGCAATCCGCCCCGGATCTGGCCAAGGGCGATACCACCTCCCTGCACCTGCGACACCTCGCGCAAGCGCTGAAAGACGCCGGCCACAGCGACGCCCTGCCCGAAAAACTCATGGCCTTGTTGCGTGGTCTGGCCGGGGATGGCCAGGACGAGAACAGCGCCATCGGCAGCCTGCGCCTGCGCCGGATCGATCGGGAAAATGTGGCGCTGACCCTGCAGCGTGACTGGTCGGCGCTGGAAAAGACGGCCGAACGGCGCCGCGCCGCCGCCGAACGCCTATTGGACCATTGGCTCGCCGCCCTGCCACCGGGCGCCCGAGGAACCGATCTGCTCGCCGAGACCACCATGGGCAAGCTGATGGCCGCCATCGAAGCGGATCTGGTCCTCAAGGCGGAGATGAAAGATGTGTCGAAACTGCTCGATCGGGCGTTGTTGTGGCTGCATGAGCAGGAGATCCTGCGGCTCGGCAAGGGACTCGCGATCTTCCGGCCGGCCATGACCCTCAAACTGGCCCCGGAGCGTGGCAGGTTTACCCAGGCCGACTTCAAGCCCCTGAAATTGCACTACGAAGAGCAGACACTCCAGATCCATGTGATGGCCGAATACGTCCGACGCGCCCTGCTGGCGCTGGGTGAGGCGCTGCGGCTGGTGATGGATTACTTCAACTTGCCCCAGGCGGCCTTCCTGCAGCGCTGGCTGCCCGACCGGGAACAGGATCTGGCGCGCCAGACCACGCCCGCGTCCTGGCGAGCGATCGTGACAGCGCTCAACAGCCCGACGCAACAACGCATCGTCACCGATGATCGCGATCAAGCCAATGTGCTGGTGCTGGCGGGACCCGGATCGGGCAAGACCCGCATTCTGGTACACCGCATCGCCTATCTGCTGCGGGTACGGCGCGAGCGTCCCCACAGCATCCTGGCACTGGCCTACAACCATCACGCGGCGGTGCAGATCCGCCAGCGCCTGCGCGATCTGGTGGGAGACGACGCGCAGGGGGTGACCGTCCTCACCTGCCACGCCTTCGCCATGCGGCTGGTGGGCGCCAGCCTGCGTGAGCATTACAAGGAACGCGACCCGGACTATTTCAAGCAGGTGTTGCGCGAGGCGCTGGCGCTGCTCAAGGGCGAAGGACTGCCGCCGGAGGAGGCCGACGAACAACGCGACCGCCTGCTGGCCGGTTTCCGCTGGATCCTGGTGGATGAGTATCAGGACATCGGGCCGGATGAATATGACCTGATCGCCGCCCTGGCGGGCCGCAGCCTGCAGGATGAGGATCGCAAGCTCAGCCTGTTCGCGGTGGGTGATGATGACCAGAACATCTATGCCTTCAAAGGCGCTTCGGTCGAATTCATCCGCCGCTTTGAATCCGATTATCAAGCCAAGCCCACTTATCTGCTGGAAAACTACCGCTCCACCGGCCACATCATTGCCGCGGCGAACTCGCTCATCCGCCCCGCTGCCCAGCGCCTGAAAGCCGAGCATCCCATTACCCTTGACCGCGCCCGGCGCAACGCGCCACCCGGCGGCGACTGGCAGGCCCGTGACCCGGTCGCTCAGGGCCGCGTCCAGGTCTTGCCGGCGGGCTGCGACGCCATCACCCAGGCCGTCGCCGTGATGACTGAATTGCAGCGCCTGGCCGCCCTTGCGCCAGACTGGAATTGGGCGACTTGCGCCGTGATCGCTCGCGAATGGCAGCTTCTGCAACCGCTGCGCAGTTTCTGTGAACATCACGGCATTCCCGTGCAAATGGCCAATGAGAACAGGGTTCCTTTCTGGAGCTTGCGGGAGACCCAGGCACTGCTGGACTGGTTGCGGGCCGATGGACGCACCCTCGTGGACACTCAAAGCGTCCTGGACTGGCTGTCTCGCCAGCCGGCCAATCCGTGGTGGGCATTGCTGATCGAAGCCGTGCAGGCGCATGGCCTGGAAACCGGAGGCGCCGAGCTACCCACGCAACACTTGATCGGCTGGCTGGCGGACTGGGGCCGGGATATTCGCCGTCGGCAAACGGGCCTATTGCTGGTGACGGCCCATGGCGCCAAGGGACTGGAGTTCGACCATGTCGCCGTGCTGGACGGCGGCTGGGAAAATACCGGCGTCGACGAGGACACCGATGCGGCGCGCCGGCTCTACTACGTGGCCATGACCCGAGCGCGGCAAACGCTCACCCTGGCGCGCCTGGACGGGAAGCCGCATCGGTTCCTTGATCACTTGCCGGAGGAAATTGCCCTGCGGCGTGAACCGGCGCTGTTGCCCGCACCGACGCCCGAACTCGCCCAACGCCACGAGCAACTGACCCTCAAGGACGTGGATCTGGGCCATGCCGGCCGTTTTTTGCCGGACAATGCCATTCATGCGGCCCTTGCCGCCTTGCAGCCCGGCGATGCCCTGTCCCTGGATATCCAG
>WOZT01000143.1 GCA_011620145.1 Gammaproteobacteria bacterium
GGGGCAGATCGTCCAGTTCCAATGCCTGCGGCGCCACGATCAGGCTTTGGTGATAAACGGTGTCGTTGACGCGGATCTCCGCTGGCCCATAGCCGCGAATCCGGTTCAGGGCATAGGGGCTGTCCTGGTGCAGCTTCATGGTTGTGGCATCTCCCTGCAGAACGATTGACAGTGGCGCGTGCGATCATTACGTTTGACGGTTTTACAATTCGCCCGTGCCCGCCCCCGGGCCCTACGTGGACCATCGCCAGTGATCGAAGATTTCCCCCGTATCCAACGGTTGCCGCCCTACGTTTTCGCCATTGTGACGGAACTCAAGAACGCCGCGCGGGCCCGGGGTGAGGATATCATCGACTTCGGCATGGGCAACCCCGACCAGCCCACGCCGCAGCATATCGTGGACAAGCTCGTCGAGGCCGTGCAGCGCGGCGACACCCATCGCTATTCCCAGTCCCGCGGCATCCCGCGCCTGCGCCGGGCGATGGCAAACTGGTACCAGCGCCGCTATGGGGTCGACCTCGATCCGCAGACCGAGGTGATCGTCACCATCGGTTCCAAGGAAGGCCTGGCCCATCTGGCGCTGGCCACGGTGGGGCCCGGAGATTCCGTGCTGGTGCCCAACCCGGCCTACCCCATCCACCCCTACGGCTTCGTCATTGCCGGCGCCGACATCCGCCATGTGCCGTTGGTATCGGGCGTGGATTTCTTCGCCGAACTGGAACAGGCCATCCGCAATTCCTGGCCCAAGCCCAAGATGCTGGTGCTGAACTTCCCCGGCAACCCCACCACCCAGTGCGTGGATCTCGATTTCTTCGAGAAAGTGGTGGCGATCGCCCGCGAGCACCAGATCTGGGTGATTCACGACCTGGCCTATGCGGATCTGGTCTTCGACGGCTATGTGGCGCCGTCCATCCTGCAAGTCCCGGGTGCCAAGGACGTGGCGGTGGAGTTCTACACCCTGTCGAAAAGCTACAACATGCCCGGCTGGCGGGTCGGCTTCATGTGCGGCAACCCGACCCTGGTGGCGGCGCTGGCGAAGATGAAGTCCTACCTGGACTACGGCATCTTCACGCCGATCCAGGTGGCCGCCATCGCTGCCCTGGAAGGCCCGCAGGACTGCGTCGAGGAAATCCGGCAAACCTATGAGGTGCGTCGGGACGTCCTGTGCGAGGGACTCAACCGCCTGGGCTGGGATGTGGAAAAACCCCGCGGCACCATGTTCGTCTGGGCGCCGATTCCCGAACGCTACCGCGACATGGGATCCATCGAATTCAGCAAGCTGCTGCTCAACGAGGCCAAGGTCGCGGTATCGCCGGGGGTTGGCTTCGGCGAATATGGGGACGACCATGTGCGCTTCGGTCTGATCGAAAACGAACATCGTACCCGCCAGGCGGTACGCGAGATGCGCCGCCTGTTCCGGCGTGGTCCGGCCTGAGGAAACCGCCATGGACACAGTGAACATCGGCCTGCTGGGGCTGGGAACGGTGGGCGGCGGCACCCTCCAACTGCTCAAGCGACACGCGGATGCCATCGAGCGGCGCACCGGGCGCCGGGTACAGGTGCGCCGCGCCCTGGTGCGCGATCTGGCCAAGCCTCGCCCCGCCGAGGCGGCGGACGTGGCCGTGACCACCGATCCCGATGAGATCCTGGACGATCCCGCCATTCACATCGTGGTGGAACTGGTGGGCGGCTGCGAGCCCACGCGGGCCTGGGTGTTGCGTGCCATCGCCGCCGGCAAGCATGTGATCACCGCCAACAAGGCCCTGATCGCCCAGCATGGCAACGAGATCTTCGCCGCCGCCGACCAACACGGCGTCATCGTCGCCTTCGAGGCGGCGGTTGGCGGCGGCATCCCCATCATCAAAGCCATCCGCGAGGCCCTGGCCGGCAATCGCATCGAATCCGTTGCCGGCATCGTCAACGGCACCACCAACTACATCCTGACCGAAATGCGCGACCGCGGGCTCGGCTTCAGCGAGGCGCTGGCGCAGGCCCAGGCGCTGGGCTATGCCGAAGCCGACCCCAGCTTCGACATCGACGGCATCGATGCGGCCCACAAGCTGGCCATCCTCGCGGCCATTGCCTTCGGTACCCCGCTGGCCTTTGCGGGGGTTGCGACCGAAGGCATCGGCGCCATCAGCGCCGAGGACATCGGCTATGCCGAAGCCCTGGGATACAGCATCAAACACCTGGCCATCGCGCGTCGCGATGAGGAAGCCGTGGAACTGCGGGTCCATCCGACCCTGATTCCCCAGCGTCAACTGCTGGCCCGGGTGGACGGCGTCATGAATGCCATCCTGGTGCATGGCGATGCGGTGGGGGAAACCCTGTTCTATGGCGCCGGTGCCGGTGCCCTGCCCACCGCTTCCGCCGTGGTGGCGGATCTGGTGGATGTACTGCGCCTGCTGTCGGCCGATCCCGATCACCGGGTGCCCTATCTGGGCGTGCGGCCGGGCGCCATTGCCGATTTGCCGCTGCGCCCGCTGGAGGCCATCCATTCCGCCTATTACCTGCGCCTGTCGGTGGAGGATCACCCCGGGGTCATGGCCGACATCACCCGCATCCTCGCCGATCACGAAATCAGCATCGAAGCCATGCTGCAGCGCCCCGATCCCACCCGGCCCGACACCATGCCCATCATCCTGCTCACCCATCGGGCGTGGGAACGCGCCATGAATCAGGCCCTGGATGCCATGTCCCGGCTGGCCAGTGTGCGCGGACCCATTACCCGCATCCGGGTCCAAACCAACGGCACCTGGTAACACTCACCCCATTTCCATCCGAGGCAGCCATGGCCACCGCTTCCCGCTATACCGGACTGATCGACAAATACCGCGACCGCCTGCCGCTGCCCGCCGATGTGCCCGCCGTGAGCCTGTGCGAAGGGCAGACGCCGTTGATTCGGCTGTCCAACGTCGAGCGCGACCTGGGCGGCGATCTCGCCCTCTATGCCAAATTCGAGGGGCTCAATCCCACGGGTTCCTTCAAGGACCGCGGCATGACCGTGGCGGTCACTCAGGCGGTGGCCCAGGGCAGCCGGGCCATCATCTGCGCCTCCACCGGCAACACCTCGGCCTCGGCGGCAGCCTATGCCGCGCGCGCCGGCATCACCGCCTTTGTCCTGATCCCCGAGGGCAAGATCGCCTTGGGCAAACTGGCCCAGGCCATGGCTCATGGGGCGGTGGTTCTGCAAATCGAGGGCAACTTCGACGACGGCATGCGCCTGGTGCAGGAAGTCGCGACCCAGGCCCCCATCACCATCGTCAACTCCATCAATCCCTATCGTCTGCAGGGCCAGAAGACTGCCGCCTTTGAAATCGTCGAAGCCTTGGGGCAAGCGCCGGATTATCACTGCCTGCCCGTGGGCAATGCCGGCAACATCACCGCCTACTGGATCGGCTACTCGGAACTGGCGACCGGCAGCGGCGCGTTCACGACCGTGGCCTGCAGCCATTGCGGCGGGCAATGCCCCTATCCCCGCGAACCGGTCATCACCGCCCGGCCGCGCATGCTGGGCTATCAGGCGGCCGGCGCGGCGCCCTTCCTGCACGGCGGGCCCGTGGCCAACCCGGAGACAGTGGCCACCGCCATCCGCATCGGCAATCCCCAGAGCTGGAATGGCGCGCTGGCGGCGCAGCAGGAATCCGGCGGCTGGTTTGCCGCTTTTTCCGATGACGAAATCGTGGAAACCCAGAAGTATCTGGCCCGCCGCGAGGGGATTTTCTGCGAACCAGCCTCTGCCGTGTCCCTGGCAGGCGCATTGACGGACATCCGCGCCGGCCGCATTGCGCGGGGCAGCACCGTGGTCTGCACGCTCACCGGCCACGGCCTGAAGGATCCTGATCTCGCCATTGCCCGCATGCAGGGGCCCGTCATCCGCATCGCCGCGGAACAACAGGCGGTGAAACAGGCCATCCTGCCCCACCTCGGCTGAGGCATCGCCATGGCGACCCGGGCCGTGACCCTGATGATCCCGGGGCTGGCCCAGCCCCCCCGGGGCGTGGCGGACTTTCCCGCCACGCCGACCCTGGATCGCCTGTTCGCCCGCGCCCAGCGCCGGGACGATCCCGCGGCCGTTTACGAACGCGCCCTCACCGGGCTGTTCACTGACGCCGAACTCCCACCTTGGGCGGCTCTCTCCTTCTGGGGCGATACCGGTCAGCGGCCCAACCAGCCGCTGTTGCGGGCCGACCCCCTGCATTTGCAGGCCGGCACCCATCACCACATCCACTTCGATCAGGCGCGCCTTGATCTGGATCGCGAAGAAAGCGCGGCACTGCTGGCGAGCCTGAACGAAGCGCTGCAGCCCGAGCAGATGAGGCTGGTGGCGGCCACACCCGGACGCTGGTACCTGGAATTGCCCGCGCCCTTGTCCGCTCTGACCCTGCCCCTCAGCGCCGGCCTTGCCATGGGGGCGCCGCCCTGGTCGCCCACCGGCCCCGACGCGCCACGGCTCAAGCGGCTGCTGACCGAAATCCAGATGCTGCTGCATGAGCATCCCGTCAACCAGGCGCGGGAACGGCTCGGTCAACTGCCCGTCAACAGCCTGTGGATCTGGGGAGAAGGTCCGCTGCCAAACCACTGGCAGCAGCCTTTCGCTGCCATTATGGGAACCGCGCCACTGGCTCAGGGGCTCGCCCAGGCAGCGGGCTTGCCGGTGTTGTCGACTTGGGATGAACGTCTGCTCGATGGACACTCAGACGGCGGGTCGGGCGCGCTCCTGTGGGTGATCGAGGATCTGCTGCGCCCTGCCCTGTGGCAGGACCCGGAAGCCTGGCTCACGGCGCTCACGGCGTTGGAACAGCGGCTAACGCCCCTGCTGGCAGCCTTGCAGCGCGGACGGCTGGACCGGCTCACCCTGCTTACCCTCGATGGGGCAGCCTATCGCCTTGCGCGCTGGCGCAGCCGCCTGCCTTGGCCGAGAAGCCGCTC
>WOZT01000028.1 GCA_011620145.1 Gammaproteobacteria bacterium
CCCGCCAACCAACCGGAACAGGCGGTGGTCGCCCTGATGCCGATTCCCCGCGCGCTTCACCCGATTTCTCAGTGCGCATATCCCCATCCCTGATGCGGTAAAGACCATCCGATCCTAGATTGATCCGATAGACACGACAGAAGATTGATCGACGTCAACTCGCCAAGCAGCGCCGGCCAAGCAGGAACCCAGACGTGCGCGCGTCGCGGCGCATTCTATGGGCTATAAAATTCGGCGCATCAGGGTTCGATGCGCCGTCGCGCCTGGCCATGTCGCCGCGTTCCTCGCCACAGACCCCCACGATGGTAGGGGTTTCAGCCGTCTCCCCAGATCATTCGCCAGATCGCATGCGGGTAATCGGGAGGGTAGCTGATGGTCACACGGCAAGGTTTCAGACTATCGATCATGACGGTCAAGGAAACTCGACCACACTGCGACGTCGGCTTTATCCGAACCGGATAAAGCGGAGGAATGTGAGAATCGGAGGGAGACTTACGGAAGTGGCGCGCCCGAGAGGATTCGAACCTCTGACCTTTGGCTTCGGAGGCCAACACTCTATCCAGCTGAGCTACGGGCGCCAAGCGGCTGTATCTTAACTGCTCGGTCTTTGGACGTCCATTATCCGCCCTCGAAGGTTTAACGTGGGCGTTGCCCCGCGTATACTTAGGCGCCCCGCGATTCTGGGACTTGATGGTCCTCGAGCTGCGCTTGCAAGCAACCCCTGCCCTTTCCTCAAGGAGGCCTGTGTGTCCGAGCAGGAAAATAATTCAATGCTGCCGCTGGTCGGCATTCTAGGCGCGATGATCGCCTTTACCGTCTTCATTGGCGTTCTCGCCGCCGCGATCGGCGGGTTTGCGGGCAAAGGCCGGCCGCTTGACGATCGGGAACTGGCGACGCTGAAGGAACGAATCGCGCCCATTGGCCAAGTGCGCACCAGCGACCAGCCACCAATGGAAACCGCAAGCGCCAGCGGCGCGGCAAGCGCCCAGACCCCGGCCGCGCCTCGTTCTGGCAGCGAGGTGGTGCAACAAGTTTGCTCCGCCTGCCACGGCGCCGGCGTGCTGGGGGCTCCCAAAATTGGCACCAAGGGTGACTGGCAGCCGCGTCTGGCCCAAGGCTTTGATACCTTGACCCAGCATGCCATCACCGGCATCCGTGCCATGCCGCCCAAAGGCGGTAATCCCGGCGTGAGTGAGGATGAAATCAAAGCGGCGGTGACCGAGATGCTCAAGCAGAGCAGCTTGACGCCCTGAGTTTGATGTTAAATTGCGACATTCGGCCTCCGTGCGGAGGCCGGTGTCCTTCCAGATCTTCCCAAACCTGCGCTATCTGAACCATCTGTCACGGCCCATCGGCGCTGGCATGACTTTGCCGATTGCCAAGCGCTCGGCTTTCCATACGCACAATAGCAATCCCATCCAATCAACGATCTCTGCTAAGGTGGAAGCCACTCACGGCGCCCGCTCCAAAGCTTGATTTCGACCTTGTCGGAACCGGGTCCTGGCCGCCCCATCCCTGTGGGATTCGCATTCCGTCATCCGGATGCTTCACCGGGACGCTCCTCCTCAGCCCAGACCAAACGATGAAAATCAAACCCCAGCGTGAGTGTGGGCTTGATGATCTGGAAATAGGGCGAGACATCGAAATCCCGTGGCACGTAGAGACTGTGGTGGCGGACATGGTGCACGCGCTGAACGCAATCGGGACAATCCGGCCGGGTCGCCGGCAGGGTTTCGACCTGCGGCAGGATGGGGTAACGCACTTCGGCAAAACACTGGGCGATCAGCGTCGAACAGATGGCGCGGGTTGGATCCCCGCTGCCCAGCGCCAGCAAGCGGCGCCGCCACCCTACCGGTACCGGCGGGGTTGGCAGCAAATAGCGCGCGAGGTCAAAGACGTTTTTCAGATCGTACTGATGCCCCAGCCGGCCACAGGCATAAGCCACCACCTGCCGCTGTTCGGCTGCGGACAAGCCCACCGGTCGGCAGAGGCGACAGTGCAGCCCGGCATAGGCATCCGGCCCGAGTGCCCGCACCCCCGCCGCCACATCCGCCTCGATGAACACCAAAGGCCGGCCAGCCGCATCGTGGAGCCCCGCGGCCGGCCCCACATACAGCGCTGCATGGGACCAGGTGGATTGGGTCAGGTACTTGATGGCGACACTCAGACGGGTATTGCCTTCCACCAGCAGCACATCCGCCGGCCGGAGACAGGCGGCATAGCGCGCCGGATCCATGGGCACGGAAGGTTCGTGGGAAGCCAGGGTCTGGTTGAGATAGAGACTCAGCCGTTGACCCAGCCAGGTGGTGAAGCGGTTCATTGCTGGATTCGCCGTTGCTCCAGTCGCTTCAAAATCGACGCGACCGCTCATGACGTTTATCGGCAAAGCAGCCGACTTCCTTGCCTGAGAATCCGGAAAAATGCGGCCTTTGCCACAAGGATAGCCGGGCCTGATGTCCAGAAGAGGTCAGATTAGACAATCTTTGTCATTGCCAATGCTCAACGGATCGGCTGGCGATCCAGCAAGCGGAAATGAATCGCTTCGCCCATGTGCCGCGCGGTGATGGTGTCCGACTCATCCAGATCGGCGATGGTGCGGGACAGGCGCAACAGGCGGTGATAGGCGCGGGCCGACAGACCCAGCCGCTCCATCGCTTGCAGCACCAGATCCCGCACTGCGCCCTTGACGACACACACGCGCACCGTGTCCCGTTGCCCAAGGGCAGCATTCGGTTTGTCCTGACGTGCCAACTGACGCGTGCGCGCCTGAAACACCCGTGCGCGCACATCACGACTGGACTCTCCCTCCGGCGCCTGGTCACCCAGGGACTCGCCGCTGACGGCCGGAACCTCCACATGAAGATCAATGCGGTCGAGCAGCGGACCGGAGATGCGGGCGCGGTAGCGGGCCACCTGTTCCTCGGTGCAACGGCAACGGCCCCGGACATCTCCAAGGAAACCACAGGGACAGGGATTCATCGCCGCCACCAACTGAAAACGCGCGGGGAATACCGCCTGCCGGGCGGCCCGGGAGATGTGGATCTCACCGCTTTCCAGCGGCTCCCGCAAGACTTCCAGAACCCGGCGATCAAATTCCGGCAGTTCGTCCAGGAACAACACGCCCTGGTGGGCCAGAGAGATTTCCCCTGGTCGCGGGATACTGCCGCCGCCCACCAAGGCCACCGCGGAAGCAGTGTGGTGGGGAGCGCGGAACGGTCGACGCCCCCAGGCTTGGGGCTGGAAACCGTTTTCGCTGATGGACGCGATGGCCGCGACTTCCAAGGCTTCAGATTCAGCCAATGGTGGCAGGATACCGGGCAATCGCCGCGCCAGCATGCTCTTGCCCGTCCCCGGGGGCCCCATCATGAGCAGGCTGTGTCCACCCGCCGCCGCCACTTCGAGCGCTCGCCGGGCGCTGAACTGGCCGCGCACGTCGAGCAGATCTTCAACGGCCTCTGGCGGTGGGAATGCATCAGCAGGGAAGTCGGGTTCGGGGAGGATGGCCTCCCCCTTGAGATGGGCACAGATCTGCAACAGATGACCGGCCGTGCGCAAGGACAGGTCGCGCACAAGGTGCGCCTCAAGCCCATTGGCCGGGGGAACAATCAGGGTTCGCCGGGCATCCCGGCAGGCCAGGGCAGCGGGCAACACCCCGCGCACGGGACGCAATTCGCCGCTTAAGGACAGTTCGCCCAAGAGTTCCAGTTCGGCCAGGGATTGCGGCGGAATCTGACCGGACGCAGCCAGGATCGCCAAGGCAATGGCCAAGTCGTAGCGCCCGCCCTCCTTGGGCAGGTCGGCGGGAGCGAGGTTGATGGTGATGCGTCGCACCGGGAACTCGAATCCGGCATTGTGCAGCGCCGCACGGACCCGATCCCGGCTTTCCTTGACGGCGGTTTCGGCCAGGCCAACCACCGTGATGGCCGGCAGGCCATTGGCGAGATCGACCTCGACGGTCACCGGTGGGGCGAGCAAGCCCACCTGCGCCCGGGTGTGAACGACAGCCAGTCCCATGATGACTTCCCCATATCCTTGGGCAATTATCGGCCGGCATCCTGCCAACCTATGTCACCCGTTCTGGGTGATCGGAACAGTCAGTTTCCCGAAATCATTCCTCGCGCTGTTCCAGTGCAGCGACTTGCCCCGCAAGCTCGGCCAATTCGGTACGCAAGCGGGCCAGCACGGCGCGCTGAACATCAAACTCCTCCCGCGTGACCAGATCGAGCCGGGTGAAAGCCGATTGCAACACGGCCCGAAAGTTACGCCCAAGATCCTCCCGCAAGACCCCGAGCCCCACCGGCACACGGCTGGCCAATTCTTCTGATACCTGATCAACCCATGCCTGCCGATCGTTCAAATCACTCTCCTTTCGCCATGAGCCTCACCCTATGCACCATTTTGGCGCCCACAATTAGGGCATGGATAAACCCCCTCGCCCCCCCAAAGTCTAGCTGGCTTTGCCAAAAGCGCCGATTCCGGTCACTCGGAGGACTCAAATCACTGCCAAAAGCATGGCATGGAACCTGCTTTATGCCTCACACGATTGCACAGGAGATTTCGCTGTACTCCCATGCATCCGTTTTCAACAGTCCCATGGAGTCATCGCGCATGAAGCTTATCACCGCCATCATCAAACCGTTCAAACTCGACGATGTCAGGGAAGCACTCTCGGACATCGGCGTGCAGGGCATCACCGTCACCGAAGTGAAAGGCTTCGGGCGCCAGAAAGGTCATACCGAACTGTACCGAGGCGCAGAATATGTTGTTGATTTTCTTCCAAAAGTAAAAATAGAGGTCGCCGTCACCGATGACATGGCTGATGCCGTCATCGAGGCCATCAGCAAAGCAGCCAATACCGGAAAAATCGGCGACGGCAAGGTCTTCGTCTTCGACCTGGAGCAGGTGATCCGCATCCGCA
>WOZT01000091.1 GCA_011620145.1 Gammaproteobacteria bacterium
TCTCGCCGGTGACCGGGAAACATTCCAGGCCGCCCACCTGCTGGAAATAGGTGAACTGGGTCACTTCCATGCCATTGAGCCAGACCTCCCAGCCCAGCCCCCAGGCGCCCAGCGTGGGGGATTCCCAGTTGTCCTCGACAAAGCGGATGTCGTGCACCAGGGGATCCACCCCCAGCTCCCGCAGCGAGTCGAGGTAACGCTCCTGGATGTCCAGGGGTGATGGCTTCATCGCCACCTGGAACTGGTAGTAATGCTGCAGGCGGTTGGGGTTGTCGCCATAGCGGCCATCCTTGGGCCGGCGACAGGGCTGGACATAGGCTGCGTTCCAGGTTTCCGGTCCAATCGCCCGCAGGAAGGTGGCCGGATGGAAGGTGCCGGCGCCCACCTCCATGTCCAGCGGCTGGAGGATCACGCAGCCCTGGCGGGCCCAGAAGGCCTGCAGGGCCAGGATCAGGTCCTGGAAGGTTTGTGGGGACGCGCTCATGGGACTCCGTGCCGGAAATGGACTTCAAGCAAGTCCGGGGCTAGCAAGGGCCGAAAGTATAACGGTCCGTGCGCTTGGGATGCATCCAGCCCCCTGTCGGGAAGGGATGCGGGAGTGCTAACCTTGCCTTGCGTAATTCCGCCAAATTCGGTTCGCACGGATTTTCCGACCTCTAGCCCATGCATAGCCCTTTTTTGGTGCGAAAAGGCCTTTTCGCCCTATTTTAGGGCGCTATCATGGGCAGCAATTAGGGGAAAGCCCTGCCATAGGGCGGTCATGCGGCATTATGTCATGGCATGGTTCATGCCTTGCTCCCTGGGTTACCGTCTTCAGGGCGGGCCTTTATCAAAGCTTTATCCGAACGTATTTGGAGGAATGCAATGTCAATGTCTGGCGATGATGTGCTGAAGCTGATCCAGGACAAAGAAGTCAAGTTTGTTGACTTCCGTTTCACCGATACCCGCGGCAAGGAGCAGCACGTCACGGTGCCGGCCCATACCGTGGATGCCGAAGTGTTCGAAGGCGGCAAGATGTTCGACGGCTCCTCCATCGCCGGCTGGAAGGGCATTCAGGAATCCGACATGATCCTGATGCCGGACCCCGAGACTGCGCGGCTGGATCCTTTCTTTGAAGAACTCACCCTCAACCTGACCTGCGATGTGGTCGAGCCCGCCACCATGCAGGGCTATGACCGCTGTCCACGTTCGCTGGCCAAGCGCGCGCTGGCCTATCTGCAGTCGACCGGCGTTGCCGACACCGCCTTTTTCGGACCGGAAAACGAATTCTTCATCTTCGACGACATCCGCTGGGGCGCCGACATCAGCGGCTGCTTCTACAAGATCGACTCCGAGGAAGCCGGCTGGAACACCGAGAAGGTCTATCCCGACGGCAACATGGGCCATCGCCCCGGCATCAAGGGCGGTTACTTCCCGGTCCCGCCCGTCGATGCGCTGCACGACATCCGCTCGGCCATGTGTTTGACGCTGGAAGAGATGGGCGTGCCCGTGGAAGTGCATCACCATGAGGTGGCCACCGCCGGGCAGTGCGAAATCGGCGTGAAGTTCAACACCCTGGTGAAAAAGGCCGACGAGGTCCAGATCCTCAAGTACGTGATCCAGAACGTCGCTCACAGCTACGGCAAAACCGCCACCTTCATGCCCAAGCCCCTAGTCGGCGACAATGGCAGCGGCATGCATGTGCATCAGTCGCTGGCCAAGGGCGGCCAGAACCTGTTCTCCGGCGACCAGTACGGCGGCCTGTCGGAAACGGCGCTCTACTACATCGGCGGCATCATCAAGCACGCCCATGCCATCAACGCCTTCACCAACGCCAGCACCAACAGCTACAAGCGCCTGGTGCCGCACTTCGAAGCCCCGGTGATGCTGGCCTATTCGGCCCGCAACCGCTCGGCCTCGGTGCGCATCCCCTGGGTGGCCAGCCCCAAGGGGCGCCGTATCGAAGTGCGCTTCCCCGACTCCACCGCCAATCCCTACCTGGCCTTCGCAGCCATGATGATGGCCGGCCTGGACGGCATCAAGAACAAGATCCACCCTGGCGAAGCCATGGACAAGGATCTGTACGACCTGCCACCGGAAGAGGAAAAGGCGATCCCCAAGGTCGCCTTCTCGCTGGAACAGGCGCTCGACGCCCTGGATGCGGACCGTGAATTCCTCACCGCCGGCGGCGTGTTCAGTGATGAGATGATCGATGCCTACATTGGCCTCAAGATGGCGGAGGTTACGCGTGTGCGCATGACCACCCATCCGCTGGAGTTCGAGCTTTACTACAGCCTGTAATCGACCAAGGCACTCCGAAGCCCCGTCCGGATATTCTGGGCGGGGCTTTTTCATGCGCGTCCAATGGAAATTTCACATCTTCGATCAGCACCAGACGCCCTTTTCAGGTGCTCGCCCGTTCGGGAAAACTTCCGTGAAATCAGCATCAATGCAGGCCATGGATGGCATCCCCCGCGGGAGGCTGCACAAGCCGTGTTCCAAAGGGGTGCGCAGGCTTTCACAATCGGAGGTTTGCAGCCGCATTGCCGCGTCGGGATGACGTGATGGTTTTTGGCGAGCGCCATTAGTGTAGTGGCATGTGTCTTGCTAAACAGGATGGAGCTATGAGTAATCGCATGCGACAAGATCAAGCCCTTACGACGGCCGGACTCGGGGCCGCAACGCTCCTGGACCAGTTGGCGACCGCCGTGCTGGTGCTGGATGGGGGACTGCGGATGCGCTATCTCAATAGCGCGACCGAAATGCTGTTTGGCGCCAGTGCGCGCCGACTGGTGGGAACCCCCTTGCCCGGACTGGTTACCCAAGGCGAAAGCCTGGCTGAGCGCTTGCTCGAAGCCCTCAGCAGCGAGGCGCCCTATACCGAACGGGAACTCAACCTGCAATTGGGGTCCGCGGCCGATGCGCCCGTGGTGGTGGATTGCATGGTCACGCCGATGCGACTGGGAAACGGCGCCCGCGCGCTGTTACTGGAACTGCATCAGCAGGATCGTCACATGCGCATTTCGCGCGACGAGAATCTTCTCACCCAGCAGCAAGCCAGCCGGGCCGTGGTGCGCGGACTGGCTCACGAGATCAAGAACCCCTTGGGTGGACTGCGTGGCGCCGCGCAACTGCTGGATGCCGAATTGCATGACCCCGAATTGCAGGATTACACCCGCGTCATCATGGAGGAAGCGGATCGCCTGCAACAGCTGGTGGATACCCTGCTGGGACCCAATTTGCCCCCCAGAATGCGTGAAATGAACATCCATCAAGTGATGGAGCGAGTGCGCACCCTTGTGGCCGCGGAAGGCCATCCCGGCATCACCGTACGCAGTGATTACGACCCCAGCCTGCCTTCCCTGGTCGCCGACCCGGACCAGCTGATCCAGGCTGTACTCAACATTGTCCGCAATGCCATCGAAGCCCTGTTGTCGCAATCCCGGCGCGGCCAGCCCGCCGAAGTGGTGTTGTTCACTCGCGCCCAGCGCCAGTTCACCATCGGCCATCGCCGTCACCGGCTGGTGATCCGGGTCGATGTAGTCGACAACGGCCCGGGAATCCCTCCCGAATTTGTGGAACAGATTTTTTATCCCATGGTGACCGGCCGAGCCGAGGGCACAGGATTGGGTCTTTCCATCGCCCAGGATCTGATCGGACGCCATGGCGGCATGATCGAATGCCAGAGCCGGCCCGGAGAAACCCGATTTTCCATTTTTCTTCCACTGCAACAGGGCGAACCATGAGCACCGAGGTCGTGAACGTCTGGATTGTGGACGATGACCGGTCCATGCGCTGGGTCTTGGAGAAAGCCTTGCGCAACGATGGGATGTCGACCCAATCCTTTGATTCTGCCGATGGGGTGCTGCGCGAGATGCATACCCGGCGGCCGGATGTCATCGTCACCGACGTCCGCATGCCGGGCATGGATGGCCTTGCGTTGCTGCAGCAATTGCATGCGGAAGATCCGGCTCTTCCCGTGATTGTCATGACTGCCCATTCCGACCTGGACAGCGCGGTGGCTTCCTACCAGGGCGGGGCGTTTGAATATCTGCCCAAGCCTTTTGATGTCTACGAGGCGGTGGAATTGGTGCGTCGTGCTCACAAGCACCGCATGCAGCAGACCGGTCAGGACATCGCGCCGCCTGAATTGCCGAACATCCCCACCATCATCGGTGAGGCCCCGGCCATGCAGGAGGTCTTTCGCGCCATCGGCCGCCTGTCCCGTTCCCACATCACCGTCATGATCAATGGAGAATCCGGCACCGGCAAGGAACTGGTGGCGCGCGCCCTGCATCGCCACAGCCCCCGCGCCGGCAAGCCCTTCATTGCCCTGAACACCGCCGCCATTCCCCGCGAACTGCTGGAATCCGAGCTGTTCGGCCACGAACGGGGCGCCTTTACCGGCGCCCAGGCGCTGCGCCGCGGCCGTTTCGAGCAGGCCGATGGAGGCACCTTGTTCCTGGATGAAATCGGGGACATGCCGGCGGAGCTGCAAACCCGGCTGTTGCGGGTGCTGGCCGATGGCCAGTTCTACCGCGTGGGTGGTCACATGCCGCTGCATGTGGATGTGCGCATCATTGCCGCCACCCACCAGAACCTGGAAGCGCTGGTCAAGACCGGTCAGTTCCGCGAAGACCTCTTCCATCGCCTGAACGTGATCCGGGTGCATATCCCGCCACTGCGTGAGCGGCGTGAGGACATCCCGCTGCTGCTGCGGTTTTTCCTCAATCGCGCGGCCAAGGAACTGGGCATGGAGATCAAGATCCTGCGGCCCAATGTGGAAGCCTACCTGTGCCGGCTCGATTGGCCGGGCAACGTGCGCCAGATCGAAAACACCTGCCGCTGGCTCACGGTGATGGCGTCCGGGCGGGATGTCCACATGG
>WOZT01000038.1 GCA_011620145.1 Gammaproteobacteria bacterium
CCCTTGCTGATCAAGGGTGAACCCGGCACCGGCAAGACCCTGCTGGCCGAGGAAGTGGCCCGCGCGCTCGGCCGGCCGTTGTTCCAGTGGCACGTGAAATCCACCAGCAAGGCCCAGCAGGGGCTGTATGAATACGATGCCGTCTCGCGGCTGCGCGATTCCCAGTTGGGCGACCCGCGGGTACATGACATCGCCCACTACATCAAGAAAGGCCCGGTGTGGGAGGCGTTCGAGAGCCCGGAGCGCCCGGTGCTCCTGATCGATGAAATCGACAAGGCGGATATCGAATTTCCCAACGACCTGCTGCGCGAGCTGGACCGGATGGAGTTCTATGTCTACGAGACCCAGACCCTGGTAAGCGCCCGGCATCGCCCCATCATCATCATCACCAGCAACAACGAGAAGGAATTGCCGGACGCCTTCCTGCGCCGCTGTTTCTTCCACTACATCCGTTTTCCGGACCGGGAGACCATGGGCCGCATCGTCGATGTGCATTTCCCGGGGATCAAGCAGGAACTGGTGCGCGAGGCCATGGAAGTGTTTTTCGACCTGCGCGACGTACCGGGGCTCAAGAAAAAGCCGTCCACCTCCGAGTTGCTGGACTGGCTCAAGCTGCTCATGGCCGAGGACATTCCCGCCGATTCCATCCGCAGCAAGGACCCCAATCACCTGATCCCGCCCTTGTACGGCGCCCTGCTGAAGAACGAACAGGACATCCACCTGTTCGAGCGCCTGGCGTTCATTGCGCGTCGGCAGGGACACCTGTAAGCGGCCCGGTTGCGGGGAGGCGCGGTCATGCTGATCGATTTCTTTTTTGCGTTGCGCCAGGGCGGCGTGCCGGTCACGATCACCGAATTCCTGAGCCTGCTGGAAGGGCTCAAGCGGCGGGTGGTGGTGGCGAGCCTGGATGATTTCTATTTCCTGGCACGCACCTGCCTGGTGAAGGACGAGCGCTATTACGACCGCTTCGACCAGGTCTTCGGTGTCTATTTCAAGGGCGCCGAGGATCTCGCCGGGCAGTTGGCCCAGGCGGTGGCAGAGGGGCATATTCCGCCGGAATGGCTGGCGCGGCGCCATGAATTGAACCTCAGCCCCGAGGAACAGGCCCTGGTGGAGGCCATGGGGGGGTGGGAGAAACTGATGGAGGCCTTGCGTGAACGTCTGGAAAACCAGAAGGAACGTCACGAAGGCGGGAATCGCAACATCGGCACCGCCGGGCGTTCACCGTTTGGCGCCCATGGCTACAATCCCGAGGGCATTCGCATCGGCCAGGGCGGGGCGCGCAACCGCAGCGCGGTGAAGGTCTGGGATCAGCGCGAGTTTCGCAACTATGACGATCAGGTCGAGCTGGGGACCCGCAACATCAAGGTGGCCCTCAAGCGCCTGCGCCAGTTTGTGCGCGAGGGCAATGAACTTGAGCTTGATCTGGACGACACCATCCGCGCCACCGCCCGCAATGCCGGCTATCTCGACCTCAAGCTCGTGCCGGAACGGCGCAACAAGGTCAAGGTGCTGCTGTTCATGGATGTGGGCGGGTCCATGGACGATCATGTGCGGATCGCCCAGGAGCTGTTTTCCGCAGCGCGCAGTGAATTCAAGCATCTGGAATATTTCTACTTCCACAATTTCATTTATGAGTGGTTGTGGAAGGACAACCACCGCCGGCGCGCCGAACGCCAGTCCACGGCGGAGATGCTGGCCACCTTCGGCTCCGACTACAAGGTCATCTTCGTGGGCGATGCGACCATGAGCCCCTACGAAATCCTGAATGAAGGCGGCAGCATCGAGCACCACAACCCGGAGGCGGGAGCGGTGTGGATGCAGCGCATTCGAAATCATTTCCGGCGTGTCATCTGGCTCAATCCCGAGCCGGAAAGCCGCTGGGAGAGCACCCCGTCCATCGGCATCGTGCGTCAACTGATGGAGCGGCAGATGTATCCCCTGACCCTGGACGGACTGACCCAGGGATTGCGCGCGCTCAATACCGGCCGTGTCCAGGCGGTTGGGCCCCGGATGCATGAACCGATCCTCTGACACCCCGGAATCGCCTGGCGAAGGGGGAGGATGGCGCGAGCCCTTCGCCGGCCTGATCGGTGCGCGGCGGGTGCGAACGGCAGCTTTCGGGACGCATCCCCGGCAACAGTTGGACGTCTACCGGCCGGCATCCGGAAGCGGGCTGCCAGTCATCGTGTTTTTCTACGGCGGTCGCTGGAAACAGGGCAGTCGCCGCCAGTATGGGCTGCTGGCGCGTCGCCTGGCGGCCTTGGGCGCGGTGGTGGTTGTGCCGGACTACCGGCTGTATCCCATGGTGCGATTTCCGGTCTTCGTCGAGGATGGGGCGGCAGCGGTGGACTGGGTCCTGCGCCATGCGGCGGCGCTGGGGGGTGATCCGGACCGGGTCTATCTCATGGGGCATTCAGCGGGCGCGCACATCGGCGCCTTGCTGGCGCTGGACGGGCGTTATCTGGCGGCCCATGGACGCACGCCTGCGGAACTGGCGGGTTTCATCGGCTTGGCCGGACCTTATGATTTCATGCCCTTCCAGAGCGACGAACTGGCCGATACCTTTGGTCCGGTCGAGCATCACGAGGCGTCCCAGCCGATCCACTTCGTCGATGGGCGCAATCCGCCATTCCTGCTCCTGCACGGCTCGCGGGATCGGGTGGTCGGTCCCGGCAACAGCAAGCGCCTGTGGCGGCGCATCGAGGCCAGCGGTGGCCGGGCGCGCATGGTATTTCTGGAACGGGCCGATCACTTCAACATTCTGCTGGCTGCGGCCTTTCCCTTCCGCTCGGCCTTGGCGGCGGTGCGGCGCGAAATCGGCGCATTCGTGGTGACCGGTGGCGCCCAGCGCTTGCCTGACCCGCCCACCGACTTCATGTCCCTGGGCTGACGTCCGCCCGACAGTCGCATTCAAGTCCATCGACGGAGTGATCTCTTGCGCATCATGACGCTCAATCTCAATGGCATCCGTTCGGCGGCGAACAAGGGCTTTCTGGACTGGCTGCCGACCATGAATGCGGATTGGATCTGCTTGCAGGAGCTCAAGGCGCAGGATGCGGATCTCACCGCCCTGATGCGCCATCCGCTGGGTTATCAGGGCTATTTCCACTGCGCCGAAAAAAAAGGCTACAGCGGCGTCGGCGTCTATGCCCGCTGCCCGCCCGAGCGCGTTGTGGCGGGTCTGGGGGTTGCTGAAATCGACGCCGAAGGGCGCTATCTGGAGCTGGTTTACCCGGGCCTGTCGGTGATTTCGCTGTACTTGCCTTCCGGCTCCAGCGGCGAGCACCGCCAGGCGGCCAAGTTCCATTTCATGGAGCGCTTTTTCGGCCACCTGGCGGACCTGTCCCGGGCGGGCCGACAGGTGCTCCTGTGCGGGGACTGGAACATCGCCCATCGCGAGATCGATCTCAAGAACTGGCGTTCCAACCAGAAAAACTCAGGCTTCCTGCCGGAGGAGCGGGCCTGGTTGAGCCGGGTGTTCGATGAACTGGGCTGGGTGGATGTGTTTCGACAGCTTTACCCCGCAGCCACCGGGGAGGGCTACACGTGGTGGAGCAATCGCGGTCAGGCCTGGGCGCGCAACGTCGGCTGGCGCATCGACTACCAGATCGCCACGCCGGCGCTGGCGGCCACGGCGCGCGCCGCGGACATCTATAAAGCCCAGCGCTTCAGCGATCATGCGGCGCTCACCATCGATTACGACTGGCCGCTGCCGCCTGCTGCGAGCGCAAGCCGGATCCAGGCCGCGACGGCATGAGCGAGCGCGCCGCCGACAGCACGACACCGGCATCCACCGGGCAGGCGCTGCGCCGCCATCCGGAGCTGTGGCGCATCACCGTGCTGGCGTTCGCCTCCGGACTGCCTCTGGCGCTGTCCGGGGGAACCCTGCAGGCCTGGCTTGCCGATGTGCGCATCGACATCCGCACCATCGGCATCTTCAGCCTGGTCGGCTTGCCCTACACCCTGAAATTCCTGTGGGCGCCGCTGTTCGACCGCTACGCCCTGCTGGGGCTGGGACGCCGCCGCGGCGGCCTGGTGGTCACCCAGGTGATGTTGGTGCTCGCGCTGCTGATCATGTCGATGCAGGATCCGACCGCAGGCGTTGTCGTCCTGGGATTGCTGGCGCTGGGGCTGGCATTCGCCTCGGCTTCGCAGGATATCGTGTTCGACGCCTACCGCACCGAGGTCCTGGAACCGCCCTTGCGGGGGCTGGGGGCTGGCCTGACCAACACCGGCTACCGCCTGGCCATGCTCACCTCGGGCGCGCTGGCGTTGGTGCTGGCGGGCTCGGTGGGTTGGGCGACCACCTACCGCATCATGGCGGTCTTGATGGCTGCGGGCATCCTGGTCACCCTGTTCAGTCCCGAGCCGGAGGCGCCGGCCGCAGCGCCCCATCGCCTGGTGGACGCCCTGTGGGAACCGTTGCGGGCTTTCTTCAGTCGCCCAGCCGCAGGGGCCTTTCTGGCCTTGATCATTCTCTACAAGTTCGGCGATGCCTTTGCCGCCACCTTGAGCACCGCGTTTCTGGTCCAGGGGGTGGGGTTCAGCGTTGCCGAGGTGGGCGTGGTGAACAAGGGCGTCGGCATTGCGGCCGCCTTGTTCGGCGCCGTGGTTGGCGGGGCGCTGATGATGCGCTGGGGCTTGTGGCGCGCACTCTTGGTGTTCGGGCTCATGCAGGCGTTGACCAACCTGTTGTTTGCGGCACTGGCTCTGGTGGGCAAGAGTCATGGCATGCTGGTCGTGGCCGTGGTGGGTGAGCAATTGTTCGGGGGAATGGGGTCGGCGGCCTTCGTCGCGCTGCTGATGGCGCTGTGCGACGTGCGTTACACCGCGACCCAGTACGCCCTGTTTTCGGC
>WOZT01000151.1 GCA_011620145.1 Gammaproteobacteria bacterium
TGATGGTGCCGATGACCTGGTCGAGATGGGGGCGATCCCCCAACCCGGTTTGCTGAGCCAAGATCGCGCCGCCCAGGCGCCGGAAAAAACCGACACCTTTGCCGCCCAGAATGGCCAGATCGACGGCGACGCCCTGAGCGTCCCAGCGGCGCATTTCACCCAGCACCGTTTTGAACAGGTTGATGTTCAAGCCGCCGCAGAGCCCGCGGTCAGTGGAAACAAAAATGATCCCAACACGGCCCACGGATTCTCTCGGCAGCAAGAACGGATGCCGAAAATCCGGACTGGCAGCCGCCAAGTGACCGATGACCTGACGCATGCGCTGGGCATAGGGCCGGGTGGCCGTCATCTGATCCTGCGCCTTGCGCATCTTGCTCGCCGCGACCATTTCCATGGCCTTGGTGATCTTCTGCGTGTTGCGGACGCTGCGGATCTGGTTGCGTATTTCTTTGGTGCCGGCCATATCTCACCTATCGGGTTCGTGGCTTACCAGGTCCCGGTGGCCTTGAAGTCCTCGATGATCTTTTTCAGACCGCTTTCGATTTCAGCATTGAAATCGCCCGTTTCATCAATCCTGGCCAACACGCCGGCATGGGCGGAGCGGGCGAAGTCGTGCAGCGCAGTTTCAAACGCCACCACTTTCTTCACGTCCACGCTGTCCAGATGGCCTTCATTGGCGGCATACAGGGACAGCGCCATCAGCGCGATGGACAGCGGCGCGTACTGCTTCTGCTTCATCAGCTCAGTGACGCGCTGGCCGCGATCCAACTGCTTGCGCGTCGTTTCATCCAGATCGGAAGCAAACTGGGCAAACGCCGCGAGTTCACGGTACTGGGCCAGCGCCAGACGCACGCCACCGCCGAGCTTCTTGATGATCTTGGTCTGGGCGGCGCCACCCACACGGGAGACCGACAGACCGGCGTTGATGGCCGGGCGGATGCCTGCGTTGAACAGGTCCGATTCCAGGTAGATCTGGCCGTCGGTGATCGAGATCACGTTGGTGGGCACGAAGGCCGACACGTCGCCCGCCTGGGTTTCGATGATCGGCAGCGCCGTCAGGGAGCCCGTTTGACCCTTCACTTCACCATTGGTGAGCTTTTCGACGTAATCGGCATTGACGCGCGCCGCCCGCTCCAGCAGACGCGAATGCAGATAGAACACATCCCCAGGATAGGCTTCGCGGCCCGGCGGGCGGCGCAGCAACAGGGAAATCTGGCGGTAGGCCCACGCCTGCTTGGTCAAATCGTCATAAACGATCAGCGCGTCCTGGCCCCGATCGCGGAAATACTCGCCCATGGCGCATCCGCTGTAGGGTGCAATGTACTGCAGGGCGGCGGAATCAGAGGCACTGGCCGCCACCACAATCGTGTGCGCCAGGGCGCCATGCTCTTCCAGCTTGCGCACCACGGCGGCAATGCTGGACGCCTTCTGGCCGATGGCGACGTAGATGCACTTAACGCCGGTGCCTTTCTGGTTGATGATCGCATCCACCGCAACGGCGGTTTTGCCGGTCTGGCGGTCACCGATGATCAATTCGCGCTGGCCGCGGCCCACCGGCACCATGGCGTCAATGGCCTTGAGCCCGGTTTGAACCGGCTGGGACACCGACTGGCGGGCAATCACGCCTGGCGCCACTTTTTCGATGGGCGATGACAGGGCGGTATCGATCGGGCCTTTGCCATCGATGGGCTGACCCAGCGAATTCACCACGCGGCCGAGCACGGCCTCGCCCACGGGCACCTCCAGAATGCGCCCGGTGCAACGCACCCGATCGCCTTCCTTGATCTGCTCGTATTCGCCCAGCACCACGGCACCGACGGAATCACGCTCCAAATTGAGCGCCAGGCCATAGATGCCACCAGGGAACTCCAGCATTTCACCTTGCATCGCAGCCGTCAGGCCGTGGATGCGGCAGATGCCGTCCGCCACACTGATAACCGTCCCCTCGGCGCGGGCCTCGGCCACGACTTGGAAGTTCTGAATGCGCTGTTTGATCAGCTCGCTAATCTCGGCGGGATTGACTTGCATGTTGCTTCCTCGTCAATGAACCAGTGCGCGGGAAAGACGTTCCAGTTGGCTGCGGACCGATCCGTCGATAACCAGATCACCGGCGCGAATCACCGCGCCGCCTACCAGGCTTTCGTCGATCCGGGTCGTCAGATTGACCCGGCGTCCAAGCCGCCGTGAAAGCGCCTCGACAATGCGTTGTTGCTGATTGGTGTCCAGCCCTGTCGCGGTCACGACTTCGGCATCCACCGACCCTTCGGCTTCGGTCCGCAACGCGCCGTAAAGCTCGGCAATCTGCGGCGCCAAAGACAGGCGATGATTCTCAATCAGGAGGCTGACCAAATTGATGCCTTCTGGCCCCAACTCCGGCCCCAAGGCGCTGATAATGAGCTGACGGCTCTGTTCAGCGGTCTGGCGGGGATTCTCGATCGCTGTGCGGATCGGCGGATAGGAGACCAGGGCAGCCAGAAGATCCAGTCGCTGCTGCCAGTTGCTCAGTGCCGCGCCGCTTTGCTGCGCCAGATCCAGTACCGCTTTGGCGTACGGTCGGGCCAGGGTCGTTACTTCGGACATCGTAACTCCCGATCAGATCTGACCGACCAGTTCGTCCACCAGATCGCGGTGGGCGGACGGATCGATTTCACGTTTGAGAATTCGCCCAGCACCGGCCATGGCCAGCCCTGCGACTTCTCGACGCAGCGACTCCCGCGCCTGAGCAACCTCCTGCGCGATCAGGGCTTCGGCGGAACGAAGCTGGCGCTCGCCTTCTTCCCGAGCCGCCTGCTTGGCCTGCTCAACCATCTCCGTGCCGCGGCGATTTGCCTGAGCCAGGATTTCAGCTGCTTGCTGACGCGCCGCCTGCAAAGCCATTTCGACTTCTTGCCGCGAACGCTCGAGTTGGGTGTTCCCCTGCTCTGCAGCGGCGAGGCCATCGGCGATACGCTGCTGACGCTCCTGCATCGCCTGGGTCAGCGGCGGCCAGACGAACTTCATCATGACCCAGACGAACAACCCGAAGGTGATCATCTGGCCGATCAGAGTGGCGTTGATGCCCACGATTAACTCCCCGCGATCCGAGTCTTAGCCAAGACGTTCAAGTCGATTCTGCGTTTTAATGCAGCGCCGCCAGGAAGGGATTGGCGAACATCATCAACAGGCCCATGGCCACGCCGATAATGGACACGGCATCCAAGAGGCCGGCGATAATGAACATGCGAGTCTGCAACATGCCAGCCAGTTCAGGCTGACGGGCCACGCCTTCCAGGAACTTGCCACCCAGCAGACCGAAACCGATAGCGGTACCGACTGCGGCGAGACCAAAGATGATGCCAACCGTCAAAGCAGTGTTGGCCTGGATCTGGGCGATGAGAGCTTCCATTATTCCTCCTCGTTCGGGAATATCAGTGTGAACCAAAAGAAACTAGTGCTTGGCATGCGCCATGCTGAGATAGACGATGGTCAGGGTCATGAAAATAAAGGCCTGCAGGGGAATCACCAGAATGTGGAAGATTGCCCAAGCGCCACCCGGCGCCCATTGCGCCCACCAGGGCAACAAGGCAATCAGCACGAAGATCAGTTCACCTGCGTAAAGATTGCCAAACAGTCGCAAAGCCAGAGACAGCGGCTTGGCCAGCAGTTCCACCGCATTCAGAATCAGATTGAACGGAATCATGTACTTGCCAAAGGGGTGAAACAGCAGCTCTTCCAGGTAGCCGACGACACCCTTGCCTTTGACGCTATAAACCAAAATCAGGATGAATACCGTAATCGACAGGCCGAAGGTGGCGCTCATGTCGGCCGAAGGCACGGGGCGGAAATACTTCACGCCAAACAGACCCGCCACGGTGGGGAACAAATCAACCGGAATGAGGTCAATCGTGTTCCACATCAGCACCAGACAGAAGACCGTCAATGCCAAAGGCGCCACCAGCCGACTCTCACCGTGAAAGGTCTCATGCACCACGCCATCGACAAACTCTATGAGCGATTCGACTACGTTCTGCACTGGCCCCGGCACACCCGAGGTTGCCCGACGAGCGACTATCGCAAAGATCAGTACCAGTCCCAAGCCCAGAACGCTCGACATCAACAGCGTATCCAGATTGAAGGTCCAGAAACCTTCCCCGCTGGTCCACCCCGTCAAATGATGGGTGACGTAGGCCTGCGGGGAGTGCGCGGCATGTTCAGTGCTGGCCATGATTTCGATCAACCCCTGTATGTCGTTCGCCCGGCACGTCCCACAAAAGGGCGAACCAATAGACGCTGCTTGTCAGCAGATAAGTCAGCATGAGCACCAAAAACTGATCTGCAAATAATCTGATCGCAATTGCAAAGAGGCCGATACTGACCCCCCACTTCACTATCTCTGCCCGCGCAAGCGCGGCAAGGCGCATTTCCGCCGTTGCATCTGGCGGCAAGACGGCCACCCTGAGCACAAATGCCATTGCGGCCAGCAGGTTGATCCCGCCCCCAAACAGCGCCGCAGCCGCAGCGTACCCACCCAAATTCCAGCCGGCGAAGGCAGAAATCGTTGCGGTAATGGAAGCCTGCAACAGGAAAAACCTGACAATGACAAGGCGGTTCATTTAATGGAGCGCCTTACCCAAGCGGCAGGCGCAATGAGCCAAACCCGAACCACCCTGCAAAGCGCGGCAAGTATAATGACCGCACCGGGATGGGTCAATGCCGAAATTCCCCTTTTTCTCGTTTCGACAGCAGAGCCAGCAGGCCGTCCAGCTGATCGAGGGAATGATATTCGATGCGCACCGCGCCCTTGCCGCCGCGGTCCTGGATGGCCACCGGCGTGCCCAGGCGTTCGGAAAGATCCTGCTCCAACCGCG
>WOZT01000159.1 GCA_011620145.1 Gammaproteobacteria bacterium
GGCGGGACGCACCGCCATGCGGCTCGATACCCTCGCAGCCCGCAACGGCTATTGACGCTTTTCTGACTGATCCGCCAACCCGGATGAATGGCCCATATTGAAAATGTGACTTGCTCGCTGGAACGCCTCGGACACCCCTCCGCAGGGACCAGCCGGCAATTGTTAAGCCACCTCCGGGTGGTTTTTTCTTGGATGTGCATCCGCGCGACGATCGAGGCGATGCGCATGAACCCCACTCGACCCGCCGGTCCGCATGGGCGCACAGCGAATGGGCTTCAGTCCTCGCCGGCCGCGACACCCAGCGGGGCAAGATCACCCTTGCCGGCGCGCACCACCACCGGCGTCCCGGTGAACAAATCCACCACGGTGGTGGGTTCCAGGCCACCGGGACCGCCGTCGAGCACAAGATCCAAGCGGCTCCCCAGGCGCTGGGCGATCGCCTCGGCGTCGGTGGGTGGGGTGTCCTCGCCGGGAAACAGCAGGGTGCAGCTCATCAGCGGTTCCCCCAGCGCGGCCAGCAGCCCCAGCGCGACCGGATGATCCGGCACGCGGATGCCGATGGTGCGCCGCTTGGGGTGCTGCAGCCGGCGCGGGACCTCGCGCGTGGCGGGCAGCAGGAAGGTGTAGGCGCCGGGGGTCAAGGCGCGCAGCAGCCGATATTCGGCGTTGCCCACCTGCGCGTACTGGGCAATCTCGGACAGGTCGCGGCACACCAGCGTGAAATGATGGTCCTTGCCGAAACCGCGCAGGGCGCGGATGCGCTCCATGGCGTCCTTGTCCCCCAGATGGCAGCCCAGGGCATAACAGGAGTCGGTGGGATAGGCCACCACCGCGCCGGCACGGATGCGTTCGGCCGCCTGCGCCAGCAGGCGCGGCTGGGGATGGGTGGGATGAACGGTGAGCATTTGGGCCATGAAGGTTCTCGCAGATTGAAGCAAGCCGGTTCCGCAGGGGAGCGAACGCCGAGCCACTGTCGTGGGTTTTTTCGAGCGTAAACGTGATGGGGCATGCCCCGCCAGCGCGCAAGCGATGACGGAGGCAGCTGGCGTCTCGCCAACGCTGGCGCCGCGTTTCCCGACACCCGCATCTTCAGGCCGGTTTCAGCAGTGAGGGTTCCCCATCGCGGGATGATGGCGCGTGCAGTGCTGGCAGCGCTGCATGGCGTCAGGGACTTGGCAAGAACCGACAGCGCTGGGCGCCCTGTTCCACAATCAAGTGCGAGATTTTGGCCGATGCGCAGGAGCCACCGGAAGCGCCCGTGGGCGATGTCTGGCGCTTTCCCCGGACTTGCTGCGGTTGTTTTCAGCAGCCCGGCGCGAGTCTCTCGCTGGCGCCCCGCGCGCAACACGCACGCTGTTCAAAACATGCTTTATGATCCATGCCTCTGTGTTTGCGAGGCACCCATGCTCTATCTGATCCTGCTCCACGAGGCCGTCGGCGGATCCGCCCAGCGCCCCGCCGCCCGCCCGGCCCATCTCGACCGGCTGGAGGCCCTGCGCACCGAAGGGCGGCTGGTGCTGGCCGGCCCCTTGCCCGCGGTGGACAGCGAGGATCCGGGCGCGGCCGGTTTTCTCGGCTCGGCCATCATCGCCGCCTTTGCCGATCTGGACGCGGCCCGCGCCTGGGCGGCGGCGGACCCCTATTGCGCCGCCGGTGTGACCGCGCGCGTGGAGGTCTTCCCCTTCCGGCAGGTGCTGCCATGACGGCCGCATCCCTGCCGGAACGGATGCGCGCGCTGTTGGAACGCGCGTTTGCCCCCTGCGAACTGCGCATCCATGACGACAGCGCCCAGCACGCCGGGCACGCCGGAGCGACCGAGGGCGGCCATTACCAGCTGTGGATCCGCTCGCCACACTTCAAGGCGCTGGCGCCGCTGGCGCGCCACCGGGCGGTGTATGCCGCCCTCGCCCCGCTGATGGGGAACGGAATCCATGCCTTGAGCCTCCAAACCCTGGCGCCGGAAGAGACTTCTGTCTGAAAGCCGGGCATTCCGCCTCGCCGGGCGCTACCATTGCTGTTTTTACTTCCCAAGGATTCTCCATGATTGTGCGTAAACTGTCCCTTCCTGCCGCCATTGGTCTGGCGCTGGCCCTTACCGCCTGCGAACGGCCGGAAAGCGCCGGCCCTGGTTTCCAGAACGCCATTCCCGGCGCCGCCGTGATCACGGTCAATGGCACCACCATCACCCAGCCGGTGTTCGAGTCCTTCGCCTCTGCCCAGGGCCTGAGTCCTGCTACCGCCGAGAACCGCGAAGCGCGGCAGAAACTGGTCAAGCAGCTCACCGATCTGGAACTGCTGGCCCAGGATGCCACGCGCCAGAAACTGGACAAGGACGCCGAGCTGGCTTCTTCCTTGCTGGCGCAGTACTACACCACCCTGGCCGGCGCTTCGGTACAGCACTACACCCAGGCCCATCCCCTGAGCGAAGACCAGATCAAGGCGGCTTATGAGGAATGGGTCAAGGACCTGCCCAAGACCGAATACCACGCGCGCCACATCCTGGTCGCGGATGAAGCAACCGCGCAATCCGTCCTGGAAAAACTCAAGCAGGGCGGGGACTTCGCCAAACTGGCAGCCGAGCTCTCCACCGATCCCTCCAAGAGCAACGGCGGCGATCTGGGGTGGTTCACGCCCGACCAGATGGTCGCTCCCTTCGCCCAGGCCGTGACGACCCTGAGCGCCGGCCAGACATCCCCCGCACCGGTCAAGACCGACTTCGGCTGGCATGTGGTGCAGCTGGAGGAAACCCGTCCGATGGCGATTCCCAAGCTGGAAGAATCGCGCGACGCGGTGATGAACCACGCCAACAACAAGCAGGTCGAGGACTACCTCGCCGAACTGCGCAAGCAGGCCAAGATCAAGACCGACGACGCCATCATCAACGGCGACAAGGCGGCCGCGCCCAAGACCTGACCGATGCGCCCGACCGGCTTGAGGGCAACCCCATGCCGGTCGGGAATCGCGCCCGCTTTGGGTCGCAGCGGATTGACGCCCTCAGGATTCAATGAATCGGCACCGGCCCGCGCCCGTCCCAGGGTCGCATCGGCATCGTTTCCGTCATGACAGGGGAGCCCAACTTGGCCATCCTCGACATCCAGGGTCTGACGCGCCGCTATGGCGATCTGACGGCAGTGGACCACCTCGACCTCCGCGTGGAGGCGGGCACCGCCTTCGGTCTGCTGGGCGCCAACGGCGCCGGCAAAACCACCGTGATCAAGATGCTGACCACCCTGCTGCCACCAAGCGCCGGCACCGCGCGCGTCGTTGGCTTCGACATCGTGCGGGAAGCGGCCCAGGTACGGCGGATGATCGGTTACGTGCCGCAGGCCCTGTCGGTGGACGGCGCGCTCAGCGGCTACGAGAATCTGCTGATCTTCGCCAAGCTGTGCGATGTCCCGCGGCGTGAACGGTCGGCACGCATCAACGAGGCACTCGAACTCATGGGCCTGGCCCAGGCCGCCGGCAATCTGGTGCGCACCTATTCGGGCGGCATGATCCGGCGTCTGGAAATTGCCCAGGCCACGCTGCATCGGCCGCCGGTGCTGTTCCTCGACGAACCGACGGTGGGGCTCGACCCGCTCGCCCGCGAGGCGGTGTGGGAACACGTGCGCATGCTGCGGAGCCGCTTTGGCATCACCATCGTGCTCACCACCCATTACCTGGAGGAAGCCGACCAGCTGTGCGATCACCTCGCCATCCTGCACGGCGGCCGGCTGGTCGTCAGCGGCGTCCCGGACCAGCTCAAGGCACAGGCGGGGGTCACGACGCTGGACGCGCTGTTTGCCCACTACGCCGGCGGCGTGATTGAAGGCGGTAGTTACCGGGAGACCCGCAATGAACGACTTACCGCCCAGCGACTCGGCTGATTCGCGCCGTACGCAGGCGCCCAACCCGCTGGTGGACCTGCTCTACAAGTCGCTGGTGATCGCGGAAATGGACGTGCGCAAACTGCGGCACGACTTCACCGAGCTGCTGACCCGCGCCATCCAGCCGATGTTGTGGCTGCTGCTCTTTGGCGAGGTGATGGCGCGCTCCCGCACCATCCCCACCGGCGGCATGGATTACCTCGACTTCCTCGCCCCCGGCATCCTGGCGCAGAGCGTCCTGTTCGTGGCCATTTTCTATGGCATCGATGTCATCTGGGAACGCGACATGGGCGTGTTGTACAAGCTGCTGGCGAGCCCCACGCCGCGCACCGCGCTGGTATTGGGCAAGGCGCTGGCCGTGGGCGCAAGGGCCTTGTCGCAACTGCTGGTGGTGTTCGTGCTGTCGGCGCTGTTGGGGGTCAACGTCAGCCATGATCCCCTCGCCCTGCTGGGGCTGGTGGCGGTTGCCTGGATCGGCGCGGCGCTGTTTTCCACCTTTTCCCTGATCATCGCGTGCATCGTGAAAACGCGCGAACGCTTCATGGGCATCGGGCAGGTGCTCACCATGCCATTGTTTTTCGCCAGTAACGCCATTTACCCCATTGCGATGATGCCGGCCTGGCTGCAAGCCGTGGCCCATGCCAATCCGCTCAGCTATCAGGTCGACGCGCTGCGTGCGCTGATGCTGGCCGATGGCCACAGCAGCTTCGGCCTGGGGCTTGATTTCGCCGTGTTGCTCACCGTCACGGCCTTGCTCATTGCCGTGGCGGCGCGCATGTATCCCCGGTTGGCCATTTGAGCCGCCCCAAAGGGGTGTTGGCGAACTTGCCATCCAGGCCGGGACGCGGTAGCGAGCGCCCAAGCGCCTGTCCGCCACGTCCGCGGGGCGGTCAATCCGCGCTCAGCAGGGCCAGGAAGGCGGCTTCGTCCAATACCGTGACCCCTAAGGCGCGGGCC
>WOZT01000182.1:0-19802 GCA_011620145.1 Gammaproteobacteria bacterium
CCCTTCACCAGTTGATCCAGCAAGCCCTGCGGCGTGATGCCCGGCGACAGGCGGTACTCCCCCGCCCGAATGCGCGTGGTGCGACCCTGCAACGCGGCCAAGGCCATGAACGGCCATCGCGATCGGATGATCCCTTGCGCCTGAAATTTTTGGGTGATGGTGGAAAAGCCCTCACCAGGGACAATCTCGATGACCCGGGGCGCCTCCACGCCGGATAAAGGCGTATGGCGATACTGGTTGAACAGGCCCCATCCCCCGCCCACCGCCAACAGGCTCACCGGCGTCCACAGAGTGGCCAGCAGGGTGAGCATACGGGCGCAAGCCTTGTACCCGTTCACCACCCCGCTCCATGCCCCGGAGCGGGCCAGGGCGGGCCGATCTCACGCTGCAGCGCCCGCGTCACCGGCCCCGCCGCAAAGGATCGCGCGCCCAGTTGCCGGATCGGCCGGATCCCGCGCACCGCATTGCACACGAACAATTCATCGGCCTGGAGGCAGTCCATGACCGACAGCGCCGTTTCCCGCACCGGCAGGCCCTGGGCCGCAGCGGCCGCCATGACTCGCGCACGCATCGTCCCCGCGACGCCGCAATGCCGCAGCCCAGGCGTCAACAAGGCGCCGTCACGCACCACGAAGAGATTGCTCATGGTTCCCCCGACCACGCTTCCGTCCGCGTCGCGGATCAGGCCCTCGGCAATCTGTGGATCATCCCACTCCGCCCGCGCCCGCACCTGCGTCAGCCGATTCAAGTGTTTGATGCCGGCCAGAGCCGGATCGGGAAACCAGAGTTGCCGACACCAGCGCACCCGGATGCCGTCCCGATACTCGGCCAACGGCCATTCCGGCGCTGGCGCCAGGGAGAGGATACGGCGCCACGTGGGGGGCTGGGGCCGGGCATAGCCCCGCCCTGCTCCGCCCGCCGTCAGGATGATTTTCAAGACCGCCTGGGCCGGACCCAGTGCGCACAGGCCATCCCGATCCGCTTCCAGCGCGGCGATGGGCGGCTCCGGCAGGCGCAAGGCCCGGCAACCCCGACGCAGACGCGCCAGATGCAGGTCCCAGGCGAGCGCTTGACCCCGATCGATCAGCACGGTTTCAAACAGCCCATCGCCATACTGCAGGCCGCGGTCGGCCACCGGCACGGCATCCTGCGGATGGCCATCCACCCAGGTCAGCACGCGCGTTCGCCCGCCAGGGCGTGCAGCAGTCCCTTGGCCTTGGCGCGTGTCTCGGCCAATTCCCGCACTGGATCGGAATCGGCCACAATGCCGCCGCCGGCGCGGAACAGAACTTCCCGCTCCTTGAGCAGCGCGGTGCGGATCAGGATATTGAAATCCATGCGGCCGTGGCAGCTGATGTATCCCATCGAGCCGGTGTAGGGTCCGCGGGCTTCGCCTTCCAGTTCAGCAATGATCTGCATGCAGCGCACCTTGGGACAGCCGGTGATGGTGCCGCCGGGAAACAGGGCGCTCAAGATCTCCGCCGCGCCCACATCCAACCGCAGCCGGCCTTCGACGGCCGAGACGATATGGTGCACGTGGGCATAGGTCTCCACCTGCAGCCGTTCCACCACCTTCACGCTGCCCGGCCGGCAGATGCGGCCCAGGTCATTGCGCTCCAGATCCACCAGCATCACATGCTCCGCGCGCTCCTTGGGATGGGCGAGCAACTCCTGAGCCAGCGCGTGATCCCGGGCCGGATCGGGATCCCGTGGACGGGTGCCGGCAATGGGGCGGGTCTGGATCCGATCGCCATCGCGACACAGCAGCCGCTCCGGCGAGGTGGACAACACGGCAGCCTCGCCCCAGCGCATGAGGGCCGCATACGGGGCCGGATTGCTGTGGCGCAAACGGGCATGGAGCGCTTCGGGCGCCACCGGACCGGCAAATTCCCCCTGCCAGCGGCGCGACAGATTGGCCTGGAAGATATCCCCATCCCGGATATAGTGTTGCGCCCGATCGATGGCCGCCAGATAGCGCGCTGGATCCTCCTCCGTCACGACGCAGACGGGCAGCCTGGGCGGCGCCCGCGCAGGCACCCGCGCCAGATCCGCGAGCAATCGATCCACATCGCCCGCCCGCTCGGCCACCGCCCAGCTTTCCCCGCGCAGATGGTCATGAATCAGGGCCGCGGGACACCGCAGCGCCAGGGCGGTCGGCAAGCTGCCGGCAGTGGGCATGGGCAAGTGCAAACACGGCTCGATGGCGCCCGCCAGCTCATAGCCCAGATAGACCACCCAACCGCCGAGGAAGGGCAGCTCATCCGCATTGAACAAGTCGGGTTTGATGCGGCAGGCGGCATCGAGTTCGGCGAGAAAGCCATCCCCCCGCCCCCGGGCTTCGATAACCGTCTCGGGGAAGGCGGGCAGCAAGTCGTAGCGGCCAGTCAGCGGATGGGAGGCGGCGCTTTCCAGCAGCACCGGATAGCGCTGCGGGAAGCGGGCCTGCAGCGCCAACAAGTCGGGTCGGGCCGGGAGCCGGCGACGGTGGACGGACAGGACGCCAGACACCGCGGACGACAATCCCGGATCAGCCGACCCGGCGGAAAATCAGCGAACCATTGGTGCCACCAAAACCAAAGGAATTGGACAACACATGCTCCAACCGGGCCGGACGGGCCTGATGGGGGACATAGTCCAGATCGCACTCGGCGCCCGGCTGGTCCAGATTGATGGTGGGCGGCAGGATCTGGTCGCGCAGGGCCAGAATGGAGAAAGCCGCCTCCACCGCCCCGGCTGCCCCCAGCATGTGTCCCGTCATCGATTTGGTCGAGCTGACGGCCAGGCGCCGGGCATGCTCCCCGAAGGCGCGCTTGATGGCCTGGGTTTCCGCCACATCGCCGGCCGGCGTGGAAGTGCCGTGCGCATTGATATAGTCGATTTGCGCCGGTGCGAGACCCGCATCGCGCAAGGCATTGACCATGCACCGGGCAGCCCCCTCCCCACCTTCGCTGGGCTGGGTGATGTGATGGGCATCGGCGCTCATGCCAAAGCCCACCAACTCGGCATAGATCGGCACGCCGCGGGCCTGCGCACTCTCCAGGGACTCCAGCACCAGAATGCCGGCCCCATCACCCATGACAAAGCCATCCCGATCCTGATCAAAGGGCCGGCTGGCACGGGTCGGTTCATCATTGCGCGCGGACAGGGCGCGCGCAGCGCAAAAACCGCCCAGGGAAATCGGGGTGGTGGACATCTCGGCCCCCCCGGCGATCATGATGTCGGCATCGCCGGCCTGGATCAGGCGCGCCGACAGACCGATGTTATGGGCGCCGCTGGTGCATGCGGTCACCACGGCGAGATTCGGCCCTTTGATGCCGTGCATGATGGACAGATTGCCGGCCACCATGTTGATGATGCTGGACGGCACGAAAAAGGGAGAGATCTTGCGCGGCGAGTGATCGTTTTCCAAGTAGGCCAGATGGTTCTTCTCGATGCCTTCGATGCCGCCGATCCCGGAGCCAATCGCCAGCCCGATCCGCTCGGCATTCTCAGGCGTCACCACCAGCGCCGCATCGCGAATCGCTTCCTGGGCGGCGGCAACGCCGTACTGGATAAAGGTATCCATGCGGCGGGCGTCCTTGCCGGACATGTAAGCGATGGGATCGAATCCCCGGACTTGGCCGCCGATGCGGGTGGGGAATTTCTCAAGATCGAAATCCACGACCAAGGGACCGATGCCGCTGGTACCGGCCAGGACGGCCGACCAGGTAGTCGGGGTATCCAGAGCCAGCGGCGTAACCATTCCCAGGCCAGTGACGACAACGCGGCGCTTCTCCATGCTAACTGGCCTCCATGCTCAGATTCGTACGCAAAAAACCGCCGCCTCGGCGGCGACGGTTATCGCAGGCTGCAAAAGGATCGGATCGGGATCAACCGGCCAGATTGGCCTTGATGTAGTCGACGGCCTGTCCCACGGTGGTCAGCTTTTCGGCTTCCTCATCGGGAATTTCGCACTCGAATTCCTCTTCCAGAGCCATCACCAGCTCCACGGTGTCCAGGGAGTCGGCACCCAGATCATCGACGAAATGAGCCTCGTGGACCACTTCCTCTTCCTTGACGCCCAGTTGTTCCACAATGATCTTCTTGACCCGTTCTTCAATACTGCTCATTTTCCTGAATCCTCTCGATTTGCCCGCAGACGCTGGCGCGCGGGCGCCATTGTAATGAAAGGGAGTGTATCTGTCACCGCCGCAAGGACGGTCAAATCATGTAAAGACCGCCATTTACGTGAAGCGTCTCGCCGGTGATATACCCGGCGGCGTCCGAGGCCAGGAAGGCGACGGCCTGTGCCACTTCCTGCGCAGAGCCCAGCCGCCCCAAGGCGACCTGAGAAAGAATCGCTGTGCGCTGGGCTTCGTGGAGCGCATCGGTCATGTCGGTGGCAATGAAACCCGGCGCCACGACATTGACCGTAATGCCCCGGGAACCGACTTCCCGTGCCAGCGACTTGGAAAATCCAATGATGCCGGCCTTGGCCGCGGCATAATTGCTCTGACCGGCATTCCCCATGACCCCGACCACCGAGGCGATGCTGATGATGCGTCCCCAGCGTGCCTTCATCATCGGGCGCAAACAGGCCTGGGAGAGCCGGTAGACCGAGGTCAGATTGGTGGCGATGATGTCATCCCACTCGGCATCCTTCATGCGCATCAGCAGATTGTCGCGAGTGATGCCGGCGTTGTTGACCAGCACGGCCGGTTCACCGGGTTGCGCTTTCAGCGCCTCCATCAGTGTCTGTACCGAAGCCGGGTCAGTGACGTTGAGCATGTGTCCAAAACCGTTGCCACCCTGGGCGCGCAGATCGGCCTCGATCCGTGCGGCGCCCTCGGCGCTGGTGGCCGTGCCGATCACGATCATGCCGCGTGCAGCCAGTTCGCGGGCAATGGCCTGGCCAATGCCGCGGGAAGCCCCGGTCACCAGGGCAATGCGTGCCTCACTCATTGATTCAGATCTCCAATGCGCTGTGCAGGGCCTTCGCGAGCGACTCCGGATCGAACACCGGCAGGAAGTTCGCTTCCCGCTCGATGCGCTTGCCCAAGCCGCTCAGCACCTTGCCCGGCCCCGGCTCGATGAACAAGGCCAGGCCATCGGCGGTCATGGCGCGAACCACCTCGACCCAGCGCACTGGCCGGTGGAGTTGCTGCACCAGGGCAGCACGGATGGCCTGGGGTTCGCTGTGGGGGCGAGCGTCCACATTATGGATCACCGGGATCTTCGGCGCCTGGATCGTCACCGCCTCAAGCACCTCGGCCAATTGCTCCGCCGCCGGAATCATCAAGGCACAATGGGACGGGACGCTGACCGGCAGGATCAGCGCCTTCTTGGCCCGGCGGGCGCTGGCCGCCGCAATCGCCCGCTCCACCGCCGCCCGGTGGCCGGCGATGACCACCTGGCCCGGCGAATTGAAATTGACCGCTTCCACCACCTGACCCTGAGCGGCCTCGGCGCAGGCCTCGGCCACCTGGGCATCTTCCAGCCCCAGGATCGCGGCCATCGCCCCCTCCCCGGCCGGGACCGCCTGCTGCATCAGCTCGCCGCGCCGGGCCACCACCTGCACCGCATCGGCGAAGCGCATCGCCCCGGCGCAGACCAGCGCAGTGTATTCGCCCAGACTGTGCCCCGCCATGACCCGGGCCGCCGGCCCATTCTCGCCCTGCCAGACCCGCCAGACCGCGACCCCGGCGGTGAGCAGGGCCGGCTGGGTGACAGCCGTCTGGTTGAGCTTTTCCTCGGGGCCTTGCTGAACCAGCGCCCACAAGTCATAACCCAGAACCGTGCTGGCTTCCTCGAAGCAGGACCTGACCTCGGGGAATTCCTCGGCCAGCGCGGCCAGCATCCCCACCGACTGGGAACCTTGTCCCGGAAAAATCACGCCAATCGACATGTGGTGTTTCCCGTCCTGTGCTGTCCCTTCCACCCGAATGCATCTGCTCCGGGCCACTCGGCGCGCATCCTAGCATGGGCGGCAGCGGCGACACACCCGTCCGGCACAGCGGCCGCCCATGCAGCGCGAGCAGCGCCCGGGCGCGAGACGACACCTCGAAGTTTGCTGATAAACTTGGAACATGAATCGTCCTGACATCGATACGCCGCCAGTCTGGAAACCGCATGTCACCGTGGCGGCCATTGCCGCCCGCGACGGGCGTTTTCTGATCGTCGAGGAAGCGGGCCGCGATGGCACCGTTCTCAACCAGCCCGCTGGCCATCTGGAGCCGGGTGAAAGCCTGATCGAGGCCGTGGTCCGCGAAACCCTGGAGGAAACCGGTTACCGCTTCGAGCCGCGCGGCGTCGTCGCCCTCTATCTCTGGCGCCCCGGCGCGGGGGATCGCACCATTCTGCGCGTCAATTTCTGGGGCGATCTCGGTGAACAGGCCCATCCCGCCCCGCCCGATCCCGACATCCTGGCCACCCACTGGCTCGATGCGGACAGCCTGCGCGCCCAGCAGGCCCGCCTGCGCAGCCCGCTGGTGCTGCGGGCGATCGCGGATTACCAGCGTGGATTGCACTTGCCGCTGGACGCGGTGGTTGATCTCGCCGGTGACGCCTTCCCGCCGGAAGCGGCTTCCAATGGCTGAACGACCGCTGGTGATCGTCGGCCTCTCCGGCGGCGTGGACAGCTCCGTGGCCGCGCTGCGGCTGCTGGAAGCAGGCTACCGGGTGGAAGGCCTGTTCATGTTCAACTGGGAGGACCCGGAAAGCGACTGCGACGCCGCGCAGGATTTTCAGGATGCGCGGAGCGTGTGCGAGGAACTGGGCATTCCCTTGCACCGGGTCAGCTTTGCCGCCGAGTATCGCGATCAGGTATTCCGGCACTTCCTCGATGAATACGCCGCCGGACGCACCCCCAACCCGGACATTCTCTGCAACCGGGAAATCAAGTTCCGGCATTTCTTCCGCCATGCCCAGCGCCTGGGCGCCGACTGGATCGCCACCGGCCACTACGCCCGCATCGCGCACACGCCCGAGGGCCCGCGCCTGCTCGCGGCCGCGGACCACGCCAAGGACCAGACCTATTTCCTGCACGCCATCGACCCCGAGGCCCTGGCTCGGACGCTCTTTCCCCTGGGGGATCTCACCAAACCCGAGGTGCGCCAAATCGCCGAGAACGCCGGCCTGCGCACCGCGCGCAAGAAGGACAGCACCGGCATCTGCTTCATCGGTGAACGTGACTTCAACGCCTTTCTCGGTCGCTACCTGCCGGCCCGACCCGGCCCCATGGTCGATAGCGACGGGCGCGAAGTCGGCGTCCATCAAGGGCTGATGTTCTACACCCTGGGCCAGCGCAAGGGCCTGGGGCTGGGTGGCTGCCGGGAGGGCGCGGAATCGCCCTGGTATGTGCTGGACAAGGATCTGGTTCACAACCGGCTGATCGTGGGGCAGGGGCATGACCATCCCCGGTTGCTGGCGCATACCCTCTGGACTGAAACGCCCCACTGGCTGATCCGGGATCCCCTGCGCCAATCGGCGCAAGGCTTGCAGGCCAAGGTGCGCTACCGCCAGAGCGCTCAGGCCTGCCGGATGACGCCCGAAGGCGCCGGCCTGCGGGTTGATTTCGAGACGCCCCAATGGGCCGTGACTCCCGGACAATCGGTTGTTTTTTATGCCCGCGAGCAGTGCCTGGGCGGCGCCGTGATCCGCGATCGACTGACCCTGGACCACTCTCCCTCACTGCTGGAGCTGCATGCATGAATGCCACCGCGACCGACCGCCTGCTGGCCCTGGCCGGCGTGTTCCAGGCCGTGACATTGGTCGACCAGATCGCCCATCGGGGTCGCGCCAATGTCGATGCCGCTGCGCTGACAGCCAGCATCAACAGCCTTTACCAGACCGACCCCGACAATGTGGCTGCCGTTTATGGCGGCACGGGCGGGGTGCGCATGGGCCTGCAGGCCGTGATGGATCACCTGGGACGGCGCGGCATGGATGCCCAGCATCCCATCGCCTACTACACCGCCTGCGTCCTGTTTCTGGAAGGGCGCATCCACCGCAGCGCGGTCTTGACCCAGAAACTGACGGAAGGCGTCCGCGCCGCAATCGCCAAAGTCCCGATGTTCGGCGCCGATGGCGCCACCACGCTCACTCACCTGTCCGAGGTCTATCAGCAAACGGCAGGGCAGGCCGGGCCGCGCATCGTGGTGCGGGGTGATCCGGAACAGATCAAGGCCATGGGCACCGCCGATCTGATCCGCAGCCTGCTGTTGGCGGCGATCCGCTCCGCCTGGCTGTGGCGTCAATGCGGCGGCAGTCGGCTCACGCTGTTGCTGCAGAGTCGGCGCCTGCGCGACAGCGCCCGGGAACTGCTCGGCGCCCTGGAGACTGCCTGACGGCAATTCATGGAGCGCCCAGCGGGGTTTCGTTATAATCCGCGCTATTGAATGCATCGCCCTGGAATGAAGCATTGGCAGCGCTTCGGGTTCTAGCCCGCCCTTTGACAGCGCTGCACCAACCGCGGCATCGCGCGCCCATCGCCACCGCTGCGTTCAAACCCATTTCGCCTTTGCCCGAATCCTGACCCTCAACCCCTGGGAGAATCACCGATGACAGACAGTTTCAAAGCGCGCACCACCCTTGAAGTGGCCGGTCGCGAATATGAAATTTATCGGCTGGACGCCGTGCAGAGCGACAAGCTTGCCCGGCTGCCCTACTCCCTCAAGATTCTCCTGGAAAACCTGCTGCGCACCGAAGATGGGGTGAACATCACCCGCGCCGATATCGACGCCTTGGTGAACTGGAATCCCAAGGCCGAACCGGACACCGAAATTGCCTTCACCCCCGCGCGCGTGGTGTTGCAGGATTTCACCGGTGTCCCCTGCGTGGTGGACCTGGCCGCCATGCGCGATGCCATGAAGGCCCTGGGCGGCGACCCGAACAAGATCAATCCCCTGTCACCGGCCGAACTGGTCATCGACCATTCGGTGATGGTGGATGAATTCGGCCGTCCCGATGCCGCCGAGCTCAATGCCAAGATCGAATTCGGGCGCAACGAGGAACGCTACCAGTTCCTGCGCTGGGGCCAGACGGCATTCTCCAACTTCCGCGTGGTCCCCCCCGACACCGGCATCGTCCATCAGGTGAACCTGGAATACCTGGCCCGCGTGGTCTTCACCCGCGAGGAAAACGGCAAGACCATCGCCTATCCCGACTCCGTGGTCGGCACCGACTCGCACACCACCATGATCAATGGCGTGGGCGTGCTGGGCTGGGGTGTGGGCGGCATCGAGGCCGAGGCCGCCATGCTGGGCCAGCCGATCTCCATGCTGATTCCCCAGGTGGTGGGCTTCAAGCTCAGCGGCAAGCTCGCCGAGGGCGCCACGGCCACCGACCTGGTGCTGACCGTCACCCAGATGCTGCGCAAGAAGGGCGTGGTGGGCAAGTTCGTCGAGTTCTTCGGCCCGGGCCTGGAGCATCTGCCGCTGGCCGACCGTGCCACCATCGCCAACATGGCCCCGGAGTACGGCGCCACCTGCGGCATCTTCCCCATCGACCAGGAAACCCTGAACTATCTCAACCTCACCGGCCGCAGCGCCGAGCAGGTTGCCTTGGTGGAAGCCTATGCCAAGGCTCAGGGCCTGTGGCGCGATCCAGCGATTGAGGCGATCTACACCGACGTGATGGAACTGGACATGTCCACCGTGGTGCCCAGTCTGGCGGGGCCCAAACGGCCGCAGGACCGGGTGACGCTGGCCGACATGCAGACCACTTATCTTGAAGCGCTGAAACCCCTGGCGGATGCACGGGAAACCAAGAACGGCGCCACGGCATCCTTTGAGGATGAAGGCGGTTCCACCGCCATCGGCGCGCCCGTGACCCAGAATGCGCCGGGCGCCGCTGCAGTGTCCTACAAGGGCCGCGAGTTCACCGTCAAGGATGGCGCCGTCGTCATCGCCGCCATCACCTCCTGCACCAACACCTCCAACCCGGCGGTTCTGATGGCCGCCGGGCTCCTGGCGCGCAACGCCGTGGCCAAGGGGCTGACCAGCCAGCCCTGGGTCAAGACCTCGCTCGCCCCCGGCTCCCTGGTGGTCACCTCCTACCTGCAGAAGGCCGGTCTGCTCAAAGACCTGGAAGCCTTGGGGTTCAATGTGGTGGGCTACGGCTGCACCACCTGCATCGGCAATTCCGGCCCCCTGCCGGAGGCGATCGGCGCCGCCGTTCAGGAACATGACCTGGTGGCCTGCTCGGTCCTGTCGGGCAACCGCAACTTCGAAGGGCGCGTGCATCCCGATGTGCGCATGAACTTCCTGGCCTCCCCGCCCCTGGTGGTGGCCTATGCCATCGCCGGCAGCGTCAACATCAACCTGTACCAGGATCCCCTGGGCAAGGACAAGGATGGCCAGGATGTGTTCCTGAAGGACATCTGGCCCAGCAACGCGGAAGTCGCCGCCACCATGATGGCCAATGTCGACTCCAAGATGTTCCTGGAGTCCTATGCCAGCGTGTTCAAGGGCGACAGCCGCTGGAACAGCCTGGATATTCCCGAAGGCGATCTCTATCGCTGGAACAGCGATTCAACCTATGTCCAGAACCCGCCCTATTTCCAGGGCATGACCATGGCCACCGGCGGTATTGACGATGTGACGGGCGCCCGCGCCCTGGCCGTGCTGGGCGATTCGATCACCACCGACCACATCTCTCCGGCAGGCTCCATCAAGGCCAACAGCCCCGCCGGCACCTATTTGATGGCGCATGGCGTCGATCCCAAGGACTTCAATTCCTACGGTTCCCGCCGCGGCAACCACGAAGTGATGATGCGCGGCACCTTCGCCAACATCCGGCTGCGCAACAAGCTGGTGCCCGGCGTGGAAGGCGGCATGAGCGTGCACCTGCCCAGTGGCGAGCAGATGTCCATCTATGATGCCGCCATGAAATACCAGGCGGAAAAAACGCCGCTGGTGGTGCTGGCCGGCAAGGAATACGGCACCGGCTCCTCGCGCGACTGGGCGGCCAAGGGCACCATGTTGCTGGGGGTGAAGGCCGTCATCGCCGAAAGCTTCGAGCGCATCCACCGTTCCAATCTGGTGGGCATGGGCGTGCTGCCGCTGCAGTTCCAGGACGGCGAGAATGCCGAAAGCCTGGGGCTCACCGGGCATGAAGTGTTCGACATCGTCGGCGTGACCAAGGGCGCCCGTCAGGTCACGGTGCAAATCAAGACAGCCGACGGGTCGACCCGCAACTTCAGCGCCCGCCTGCGCATCGACACCCCCAAGGAATGGGACTACTACGAGCACGGCGGCATTCTGCAGTACGTCTTGCGCTCGCTGGCCAAGGCAGCCTGATCGGGCAAAACGCCCACTTGCGGATACGTCGAAAACAAAGCCCGGCCGGGGATATTCCTCAGCCGGGCTTTTTTCGCCCGCAATGACCTGAACACATCAGGGCAAAAGCCGGCCGTAGCGTATCAGTTCGGGACGCCACTGCACCTGCCATGCGCCCATCAAGTCGGCCGCGTCCATGCGCCAGGACCAGTTCCCCGCCACCGTTCCCGGCGTGTTCATGCGTGCCTCATCTCCCAGGCCCAACAGATCCTGGAACGCAACGATCGCAATCCGGGCCACACTGGCCAATGCCACGCGTATCAGCGCCTCGGGCATGGTGGTCGTCACGCATCCCAGATAGGCCTTGATTTCATCCTGCCGGGATTCCGGCAGTTCCTGCCACCAGCCGCAGGTGGTGGGATTATCGTGGGTTCCCGGATAGACCACGGTCAACGGCTCGAAATTATGCGGTAGATGGGGATTTTGAGCGTCACTGTCGAAGGCGAATTGCAGCACCCGCATGCCGGGCATCCCCAGCGCCAGCCGCAAGGCATCGACCTCGGGGGTGATCAGCCCCAGATCTTCGGCCACCAGCGCCTGCGGGCCCAAAGCGGTCTCGATGGCCGCGAACAAGGCCGCCCCCGATCCCGGCTGCCAGAATCCATGCACGGCATTGGGCGCGCCGGCCGGAACGGCCCACGCTGACTCGAAGCCGCGAAAGTGATCGATGCGAATCAGGTCGAACCATTCCCGCTGGCGACGGATGCGATCGATCCACCAGCCATACCCCTGGGCCGCCAGCACGTCCCAGCGATAGTGGGGCATGTTCCAGAGCTGGCCCTCGGCCGAGAAATAATCCGGCGGCACGCCGGCAACCTGGGTCATCTGTCCCACATGATCGAGATGAAACAGTGCCCGATGCGCCCAGACATCCGCGCTGTCGTGGGCCACGAAAATCGGCAGGTCACCGAACAGCAGCAGGCCTTTTTCCTGGGCCTGACGATGAATCGCTTTCCATTGTCGATCAAAGAAAAACTGCGCCACCCGGGTACGGGCAATCGGGGTTTCGAGTTCGGCGCGCGCCTGATCGAGGAGATCGGCATCACGATCCCGCAGGGGAACCGGCCAGGCATGCCAGGGTGTGCCTTCCCGTGCCTTGAGCGCCTGGTACAGGCAAAAATCCTCGAGCCAGTGGGATTGGGCGGCGCAGAATATCTCGAACTCCGAACGCATGCTGGAATCCGCGTGGAGGGCGCGACTGACCTGTTCCCATTGCGCCCCGGTCAGTTCGCCGGCCACATCATCGGCGCCATCGAGTCCCGGCAGGCGCGTGGGATCAATCAGCCGTTCATCGCCCGCAAAGACGGAACAGGATTGGTAGGGACTGCCCAGGCTGTCCGGTGGACACAAGGGCAGCGTCTGCCAGAGCGTAAAACCCGACTCAGCCAGGCGATCGAGCCAAGCCTCGGCCACCGCCCCCAATCGGCCCACAGTGCCCGGTCCGGGAAGCGAGGTCGGATGCAGCAACACCCCCGCACGCCGCTCGGCCAGCCAGGGGTGAATCGCCTCGGTTTGTCCCGTCATGTGCCTCCCCGCATCGCGGAACCGGTGCCGTCGGTCAAACCGTGGGCGAATGGTCGTGTCAATTGATCGGGAACTGCTTCGCCCAGCATCTGGTAGAGCGCGGCCAGATGGAGACGAAACAATCGTTCGAACTGGGCGACATTGACGGCTGAATTGTCTCCGCCCAGCCACCAGAACCAATCGGAGGCCTCGCAGTGCGCCAGTTGACGCTCGGCCTGTGCCTGTTGCGTCTCGCTCAAACGGTTTTCCGCCATGACGCGGTCGAATGCGCGTTTGGCTTCCACCAGCAGGTCCCAGGCGCGATTCTTGTCGGGATCGCCGATCCAGATGGCGAAATTGCCATACACCCAACTTCCGGCGACCACCCTGTCCAGCGGCTCGATCGTTTCGGCGGGAAGCGCGTCCAGCACCGCGCTGAAGGTGGTGAGTTGCAAACGGGGGTGGGTCGCCAGCCGCCGGTAGAGCGCCGAAAGGAAGTGATAGGCGTTTTCCGGGTAGTACTCCCAGGCGTTTTCGCCATCCAGGATGATGGAGACCACTTGTCCCGGCGGAAGATCCTGATCGGCCAGGCGCTCCAGTTCGTGAATCAGGTTGGACACCGCGTCATCGCCATGCCAATTGCGGTATTGGAAGCCGATGCGATCGGAAAGTTCGTCGTCGCGAAAGAAGCACACCGGTCCCTCGGGCGGCTGGTAGGGACGGTGCAACTGATGGGCAGTGGGCTGTTCCAGACCCAGGGAATGGCGCAGCACCCCCTGGCCGGTCGCGGCCCAGCGGAATCCATTCTGATGCAACAGGGTCAGGGTGCGCTGACACACCCCCCCCTCCGCCGGCCAGACACCCACCGGATCGAAACCAAAATAGCGTTGGAACACCCGCTTGGCTTCCAGGATCTGCCATAGCGCTCGCGCCTCACCCCCCGGATAACCCGCAGCCAGCGGCAAGGACGCTTGGGGCTGAGCCTCATGGGCGGCCTTGAAATCCAGCAACAGAGGCAGGATGGGGTGACTGTAGGGGGTGACCGACAACTCGATGCGCCCCTGTTCGGCGAGCATGCGGTAGCGCGGAATGATGGACGCCATCAACTCGGCCAACAAACCGATCAATACACTGCGATCGGCCAGGCTGTAGTGGCCGCCCTTCTCGATCAGTTGCCGAGCACGGGCATCGGTGCGGCGCACGGTCTCACCCAGCCAGGCCAGGTGATACCACACCAGCAGGTCGATCAGAAATTGATCCGCGAGGTAGGTCAGACCCGCCGGATGTTCCAGCACCCAATCCGCCAGGCGCGCCAGACGCCGGTAGGGCGTGAAGCGATCAATCACCTGCCCGCGATCGACGCGCAAGGCAGCCTGGATCAGCACCAAGCGCTGCTGGGCCTCCGCGGGCAGGACGGGACCCGCCAGGGCCTGCAACAGGGGATCGCGCAAGTTGTCCTGGCCGCTCGCGGCGGCCTGCAACTGCGTCGCGTAGTCGGCGATCTGTTCCAGCAAGGTGGGCGTGAAATTGACCACCGCCCGGGCCAGCGGCTCGGCTTCCAGGTGGGCCGCCATGTCGACATAGTCCTTGATGCCGTGCAGGTAGGTCCAGGGCGCTTCGTAGTGATGTTGGATGGGATCTTCGTAACTGGGTTGATGCATGTGCCAATACAGCACGACGGGAAGCGGCGCCTTATCGGACATAAGGCAGTTCCTGCTGCAGCATTTCCGGCGTGACCAGCACCACACCGCCCTCGGTCACATGAAAACGCCGCGCATCGTCCTCGGGGTCTTCCCCAATCACGGTGCCGGCCGGGATGTGGCAACCGGTCTCGATCACCGCGCGGCGCACCAGGCAATCCGGCCCGATCACGGCGCGCGGCAGCACCACGGTGTCCTGCACCAGCGTGCGTTCGGCAACCAGCACATTGGAGAAAAGCAGGGAATGGCGGATGACCGCCCCGGAAACGATGCAGCCTCCGGACAGCATGGAGTCAATGGCAATCCCGCGGCGATCCTCATCGTCGAACACGAACTTGGCCGGCGGCACCTGTTCCTGATAGGTCCAGATCGGCCAGGTGTTGTCGTAGAGATCCAGTTCCGGCGTGACCCCGATCAGCTCCATGTTGGCCGCCCAGTAACTGTCGATGGTGCCCACATCGCGCCAGTAGGCCTGCTTGCCCTGGGCATTGTCGCGGAAGGGGAAGGCGAACACGCGGTGTCCTTCGCGGACGCCACGGGGCAGGATGTCCTTGCCAAAATCATGATCGGATTCCGGATTCTGGCCGTCTTCAACCAACATACGCAGCAGGTAGTCGGTATCGAAAACATAGATGCCCATGGACGCCAGGGCGTGATCAGGATCGCCCGGAATGGCCGGTGGGTCGGCGGGCTTTTCGACGAAACTCTGCACCCGGCCCTCAGCGGTCACATCCATCACCCCAAAGGCCTGCGCCTCCATGCGCGGCACTTCCAGGCAGGCCACGGTGACATCGGCATCCATGCTCACATGGAAACCGAGCATGGTGCCGTAGTCCATCTTGTAGACGTGATCCCCGCCCAGCACCAGCACATAGCGCGGATGATGGGTGCGGATGATCTCGATATTCTGGTAGACCGCATCGGCGGTGCCCTTGTACCAGGCTTCCCCATGGCGCTGCTGGGCCGGCACGATTTCGATGAACTCGCCGAATTCGCCGCGCAGAAAACCCCAGCCCTGCTGCAGGTGGCGGATCAGGGAATGGGCCATGTACTGGGTCAGCACTTCAACCCGGCGAATGCCCGAATTGATGCAGTTGGACAGTGGAAAATCGATGATGCGGAACTTGCCGCCAAAAGGCACAGCCGGCTTGGCGCGATGACTGGTGAGTTCGCCGAGGCGACTGCCGCGCCCGCCGGCGAGGATCAGGGCCAGCGTATCCTTGGTGACAAGGCTGATGAATCGCTGCGAGGTTTCAATCTGCATGGAATCTCCGCGGGTTGGGCACTTGAGAGGTCAATCCGAGTCTTGCATCCGCAAGCATGGATCATATTGCTTTAAGTCATGACAAATGCTGCTCGCGGAAGTGCCTCTTGGATTCATCGTTGATGCAGGATAACGGGTCTCCTGGGGGGCGGCGCAATCGGTTATCCTGCGGGCGCCCCTTCCACCGCCGTTTAGGTGCAACTTTTGCAGGAAGCATGCCACGAAATCAGCCGCCATCGCGATGTGGGCAGGGATTTCACAACGTCCTGCCCCCGCATGCCCCCACCCTCTGCCTTGGAGCCTGCATGTTCCCACTTTCTGCCAATACCTTGAACAGTACCCTGAGTGAAGATCTGCGCCTGCTGCTGGACCTGCGCCATCACGACCCTGCTCAGATTCTCGGTCGCCATGTTCAGGGCAGCCAGTGCACCGTCAGGGTGCGCATCCCCGGCGCGCGGGCGGCCTGGTTATTGCCGCTGGAGCTCCCCCTGCAACGCCTGAACGATACCGACCTGTTTTGCTGGGAAGGGCAAGCCCAGGACGTTCCACCGCATCCCGCCTACCGCTGGGAGGATGAGTCCGGCACCTTACAGGAACGCACGGATGCCTATAGTTTTCCCACGCTGCTGGAAGACGCCGAGCTGATGCAGTTTCACCAGGGCCGGCACACCCGGGCCTGGCAGTTGCTGGGAGCGCACCTGCGGACGGTGGATGGCGTCGCCGGCACGCTGTTTGCCGTGTGGGCGCCGAATGCCGAACGGGTGAGTGTGGTGGGCGAGTTCAACCAGTGGGATGGCCGCATCCACCCGATGCGCAGCCGCGGCTACACGGGCGTGTGGGAGCTGTTCATCCCCACTGTGACTGAAGGCCAACTGTACAAATTCGAAATCCGCAGTCGCCCCCATGGCACGCTGCTGGTCAAGACCGACCCCTACGGGCGCCAGTTCGAAATGCGGCCCGGCACGGCGGCCCGGGTCTGCGGACCCCAGCGCCATGACTGGCAGGACGCTGATTGGATGGCCAGCCGGGAGGGGTGGCAAAACAAGCCCATTTCCGTTTACGAGGTCCATCTCGGTTCCTGGCGGCGGCGTCCCAATGGTGAATTCCTGAGCTATCGCGAACTGGCGGACCAGTTGATTCCCCATGTGCAATCCCTGGGATTCACCCATATCGAACTGCTGCCCATCACGGAACACCCGCTGGATGCTTCCTGGGGCTACCAGTCCACCGGGTTCTTCGCGCCCACCAGCCGCCACGGGGAGGCCGAGGGCCTGCGCGAATTCGTGGACCGCTGCCATCAGGCCGGCATCGGCGTCTATCTGGACTGGGTTCCCGGTCACTTTCCCAAGGATGGCTTTGGACTGGCACGCTTCGACGGCAGCGCCCTCTATGAACACGAGGATTGGCGCCGGGGCGAACACAAGGAATGGGGCACGCTGGTGTTCAACTATGCCCGCAACGAGGTGCGCGCCTTCCTGCTGTCCAGTGCGCTGTATTGGCTGGAGGTGTTCCACCTGGATGGCCTGCGGGTCGATGCCGTGGCATCGATGCTCTATCTGGATTATTCGCGAGCTCACGGAGAATGGCTGCCCAATATGCATGGCGGCAATGAACATCTCGAAGCCGTTGATTTTCTGCGCGAACTCAATGTGCTGACGCATCGCGAAGCCCCCGGCTCGGTCACCTTGGCAGAAGAATCGACCGCTTGGCCCCAAGTCACGCGCCCCACCTATGTCGGGGGCTTGGGATTTTCCATGAAATGGAACATGGGCTGGATGCACGACACCCTGCGCTACATCAGCAAGGATCCGATCTATCGCCACTACGACCATCAGGACCTGACCTTCGGCCTGCTCTACGCCTTCAGTGAAAACTTCGTGCTGCCTTTCTCCCATGACGAAGTCGTCCATGGCAAAGGCGCCCTGTGGCAGAAGATGCCGGGGGATGACTGGCAAAAAATGGCCAATCTGCGACTGCTGTTCAGCTATATGCTGACCTATCCCGGCAAGAAACTGCTGTTCATGGGCAGCGAACTGGCGCAACCCTGGGAATGGCGCCACGACGAAGCCCTGCCCTGGTCGCTGGCCGAGGATCCTGCCCGCCAGGGGCTGGCGCGGCTTCTGGGAGACCTCAACCGGCTCTATCGCAGCTGGCCGGCATTGCACCGCCACGACTTCGGTTCCGATGGATTTGCCTGGATCGATTGCCATGACGCGGCGCAGTCGGTGATCAGTTACCGGCGCCTGGATGGTCCGGACGAAGCGGTGGTAATCCTGAACTTCACACCGGTCCCGCGCCCGGGCTACCGGGTGGGCGTGCCGCGACCGGGCTGGTATCGGGAATGCTTCAATTCCGATTCGGCCATCTATGGCGGTAGCAATCTGGGCAATGGCGGCGGGGTCGCCAGTGATGCCATGCCATGGATGGACCACCCTCATTCGCTATTGCTGACCCTCCCCCCGTTGGCGGGCCTCATCCTGCAGCGCCAGGAAACAGCCCCATGAGTCGATCCAAATCGAGCGCCCGTACCAAGGCGCCGCTCAAGATCCTGTTCGTGGCAAGCGAAATGACGCCCCTGATCAAGACGGGAGGACTGGGCGATGTCGCCGGCGGCCTGCCCATGGCCTTGGCGGCTTTGGGCGCGGAGGTGCGCGTGTTGCTTCCGGCCTATCAGGACCTGCTGGCGCAGACGCCTGATTGGGCGCCGGAGCCGCGCTTTTCACCGCCCCCGGGCTTTGCAGACTGTCGCCTGCTCACACTTCCCGCCGAAAACCTGGGTGTGCCGGTCTGGGCGCTGGAAAGCCCCGGTTTCAGCGATCGGTCAGGCAACCCTTATCTCGATGCGGCGGGCCGGGACTGGCCTGACAATGCCCAGCGCTTCAACCGGCTGTGTCGGGTTGCCGCGCACCTGGCCGGCGGGCGCGCCGGCTTGCCCTGGACCCCGGATGTCGTGCATGCCAACGACTGGCAAACGGGCCTGGTGCCGGTCTGGATGCTGCTGGAGCGGATTGACCGGCCCACCCTGTTCACCGTCCACAATCTCCACTATCGCGGCGATTTTGCGCCCGAAGTCCTGGCCGATCTGGGGCTGCCCGGCTGGCTGAACCATCCCGACGCGCTGGAGTTCTACGGCCGCATCGCCTTCATGAAAGGCGGCCTGGTGTTTGCCGACGCCTTGAGCACCGTCAGCCCGACCTACGCGCGGGAAATCCAGACCCCTGTGTTGGGCGAAGGACTCGATGGCCTGCTGCGGCATCGACAGCAGGTGCTGCACGGCGTGCTCAACGGCATCGACACGGCGCTCTGGAATCCGGCGACCGACCCGCACCTGCCCGCCCACTATGACGCTCACGATCTCAGCGGCAAGGCGCAGATCAAGCGTGCCCTGCAGGCGGAAATGGGATTGGCGGTGCGAGACGATATTCCCCTGCTGGGCTGCATCGCGCGTTTGGTGCCCCAGAAAGGCATCGATCTGATTCTGGATATTTTGTCCGAGCTCATCCATCTGCCGGTGCAACTGGTATTTCTGGGTTCGGGGATACCGGAACTGGAAGATCGCCTGCGCCACGCCTGCGCCAGCGCGCCCGGCAGCGTAGCGGGCCGCATCGGTTTTGATGAAGGCCTGGCGCATCGCATTGAAGCGGGGAGCGATCTCTTCCTGATGCCATCCCGCTTCGAGCCCTGCGGCTTGAACCAGCTCTACAGTTTGCGCTACGGCACACCGCCTCTCGTTCACCACTCCGGCGGACTCGCCGACAGCATCGTCGATACCCATGAGGCCAGCCTGGCGGATGGCACGGCCACCGGGTTTGTGTTCTCGCCACCCACCCCCTGGGCACTGCTGGATGCGGTCCGGCGTGCCCTGCATTGTTACCGTCAACCCGAGCAGTGGACCAAAGTGGTGCGCACCGCCATGGCGCAGGACTTCAGCTGGAATCACAGTGCCCGCAGTTATCTGCGGATTTACCAGGGATTACAGCGTCCCATCGCCGCGGCTTGATCTGCGTCAACGCCAAAACA
>WOZT01000182.1:19902-24079 GCA_011620145.1 Gammaproteobacteria bacterium
CGTCCCATCGCCGCGGCTTGATCTGCGTCAACGCCAAAACATCCGCACTCTGCTGGACTACAACCTGCCCAGACGATGGCCCGAATGTTGCAAATCGGTTACGGCGCCCGTCGGGGTTCATGCGCAGCTGGTTTGGCATTCCCATGCCGCATTGCACTGGGTTGGCCTATGTGACTGTCATGAGACCTGAGGAACTTCAGGATCTTGGCTTGGTCTTCAATTACAGCGATATTTTTCAAATTGACTCAAGAAATGCTTTCTCGTGCCGAGAAGGACCTCACCCCTGCCGCAGGAGACGCGCCATGAGACAGGATTCCCAGTTCGGTCGGCTCTACCAGGAACGGGTCATTCAACTGCACGGCGGTCATGAGCCGTCGGATCGGCGTTGGGAAGTCTGGAAAGTCCAACAGCAGATGGGCTTGGGGCCCTGTTTCGCCACCGAAACCCGCTACGCCTGCCAGACCCTGAGCTGCCCGTGGCGAACCGAATGCCAAAGCCTTTGCGTGGAGTGGAAGCGCTGAGCTGAGCGACATTCGGGTGGCGCTCCGCGTGGGGCCGCCGCTATCATGGCGCCATGCCTGCCACCCTCGCTCCTCCCGCTGACTCGGTCTACAGCGTTTCCCGGCTGAACCGGGAAGCCCGCATCCTCCTTGAAGGCGGCCTACCGCTGTTGTGGGTCATGGGCGAAATTTCCAATTTCAGCCAGCCCTCCTCCGGCCATTGGTATTTCACCCTCAAGGACGCCCAGGCCCAGGTGCGTTGCGCCATGTTCCGCAACCGCAACCAGGGTCTCGGCTTGCGCCCCCAGAACGGCATGCAGGTCCAGGCGCGGGTACGCGTCAGCCTGTACGAACCGCGTGGGGAATTTCAGCTCATCGCCGAGCAGATGCAGCCGGCGGGCGAAGGTGCCTTGCGGCTCGCCTTCGAGGCCCTCAAGGCACGCCTGGCCGCTGAAGGCCTGTTCGATGCCTCGCTCAAACGTCCCCTTCCCGCCTATCCCCACAGCATCGGCGTGATCACCTCTCCGACCGGGGCTGCCCTGCGCGACATTCTCCATGTCCTGAATCGTCGCTACCCCCTGGCCCAGGTGGTGCTCTATCCCGTGCCGGTGCAGGGCGTGGACGCGGCGCCACAGATTGTGCAAGCCCTGCAACTGGCGGGCGAACGGGCAGAATGCGACGTGCTCATTCTGGCGCGCGGGGGCGGTTCGCTGGAGGATTTGTGGGCCTTCAACGAGGAAATCGTGGCCCGCGCGGTGCGAGCCTGCCCGTTGCCGGTGGTGAGCGGTGTGGGCCACGAAATCGACTTCACCATCGCCGATTTCGTCGCCGACCTGCGCGCGCCCACGCCATCGGCGGCGGCCGAAAGCGTCGTCCCCGACGGTAGCGATCTCCTGCGCCGTTTCGATCAGTCCCAGCAGCGCCTGTCGACCTTGGCCCGGCATCGTCTGGAGCGCGCCGGAACCCGGCTGAACCAGCTGGAACACCGGCTCGCCCAGTGCCATCCGGAACAGCGCCTGCAGCGGCAACGCCAGCGGCTGGATGAATCCGAAATGCGGCTGCAGCGCGCCGTCGGATACCGCCTGGAGAGCGCCGGGCATCGACTCGCCGGGGCCCGTACCCGGCTGTGGGCCGAGCGTCCTCATCTGCGCCTGAAGCATGCCCAGGAACGCCTGGAGCGCATCCGACACGCCCTCGATAGCAGCATCGATCGCCGCCTCATCGAGCGCTCCCGCCAATTGGCCGCCCTCGGCCGGGCGCTTGCCGCAGTCAGCCCGCTGGGCACCCTGGAGCGGGGCTATGCCATCGTCCGGCGGGTAGCCGATCAGCGCGTGGTGCAGGATGCGGCACAGGCACCGGTCGGCACCCGGCTGCGGGTCCGGCTGCATCACGGCCAGTTGACTTGCCAAGTGGAAGACGTTTCCGATACCTGAGGATCATTCAGAGCGATGAAGGTTATGCTGCGACGATGGATTTCACGGTGCGCCACGCGGCGCGCGCCCGGTCTGCTTGTGCTGGGTGGTTTGCTGTGGTCCCAAACGGCCTTTGCCCTGATGCCTTCCACGCCGGTTCCCGGCGGCGTGGCGGTCCTGTCGCTGCCACCACAAGCCCAGCAGGCCCACTACGAAGACCGCCCGGTTTGGCTCATCCGGCAGGACGACCAGCTTTTGGCCCTGGTTGGCCTGGCCCTGACGACCACGCCCGGGCCGCATCGACTGGACTGGCGGGACGAACACGGACAGGTCCAATCCCTCCGCTTTACGGTCGAGGACAAAGCCTATCCCACCCAGAAACTGACCGTACCGCCCAAGATGGTGGATCTGGATCCTGCCACCGCCGAACGGGTGCGTGGCGAACAAGCCCGCATCCGCCGCGCATTAACCCAGTATCGGCCGGTGGAGACTACTTTCCCCTGGCCCTTGGCGCTGCCGGCAACCGGCCCCACCTCCAGTCCCTTCGGGCTGCGCCGTGTCTTCAACGGCCAGTCCCGCAATCCCCACAGCGGACTGGACATCGCCGCCAGCGAGGGCGAGCCGGTACATGCAGCCGCCGCCGGCATCGTGGTGGAAACCGGCGATTTCTACTTCAACGGCAACAGCGTCTTCGTGGATCATGGCGGCGGCCTGATTTCCATGTATTGCCATCTCAGCAGCATTGCGGTCCAGGTCGGAGAACGCATTGCGGACGGCCAGCTTTTGGGCCAGGTGGGGCACACGGGACGCGCCACCGGCCCCCATCTCCACTGGGGCGTCGCGCTCAACGGCAATCTGGTGGATCCGCAACTCTTTCTCGCCACCGTGCAATCCCAGCCCTGAAATGGGACGCCCATCGCTTAGAATGCCGGTCTCAACACATGGGCCGCGGGCTTCCCTGCCATGCAGTCGATGTATCATTGCCACCGTTTGACCGCCCCAGCCAGAGACCCATCATGCCCCAGAGCAATCAGGATTTCGTGCGTTTCGCCATCGACCAGGGCGCGCTGCGCTTCGGTGAGTTCACGCTCAAATCCGGGCGCATCAGCCCCTATTTCTTCAATGCCGGCCAATTCCAGACCGGCGCGGCGCTCTCGGCCCTGGGCGGGTTCTACGCGAGCGCCCTGATCCAGGCCGGTATCGGTTTCGACATGCTGTTCGGCCCTGCTTACAAAGGCATCCCTCTGGTGACGGCGACCGCCATTGCCCTGGCCCGGGACCATCATCGCGATGTGCCCTGGGCATTCAATCGCAAGGAGGCCAAGGATCACGGGGAAGGCGGCAGCCTTGTCGGCGCCCCGCTCGCCGGTCGGGTGGTGATCGTGGACGATGTCATCACGGCGGGCACCGCCGTGCGGGAGTCGGTCACGCTGATTCGCGCGGCGGGGGCGACGCCGGTCGCCGTCCTGATCTGCCTGGATCGCCAGGAAAAAGGCCAGGGGGAACGTTCCGCCGTGCGGGAAGCCCGGGAAACCCTGGGTATGGATGTCATCAGCATTGCCAGCTTGAGCGATATTGAAAGCCACCTTGACCACCAAGGGGACGCCGGGCTCAAGGCCACCGTTGCAGCCTACCGGGACCGCTATGGTGACGCCATCGGCGTTTGACCACTGAACTTGGCGAATTCAAGCTCTGCGTTTTCCGGTCGATCCTACGCGGTGGGATGGCCAGGAGAGGTGGGTATGACGAAGGCGGGTTGGCTGTTGAGCCTGTTCTTCCTGGCGAGTGCATTTCCAGCCGGCGCCGCAGAACTGTATCGTTGGGTGGACGCCCAGGGTCAAGTCCACGTCAGTGACAGCCTACCCCCCGGGCAAACCACCTACACCACCTTGAATCCGAAGGGGGTCAGGGTTCGCGACATCACGCCGCCGCCTGCTTCGGTCTCCAAAGACTTGACTGTCCAGAAGGCTCATGACCAGCAAGCCGCTCGCCTGCGCCAATTGTATGCATCGGAAGCGGACCTTAAGACCATTCGTGATCAACGTCTGGACGACATCCGCGCCACACTGATCTTCAGCACGCAGCAGCGGTCGGGATTGGTCAGTCAGCTCGCTGGGCTCAAGGCACGCGAGGCCGCCTTTGTGGAAGCCGGCAAAGTGGTCCCCCCCGTCCTGCAGAAACAGATTCGGCAGAGCGAGGCCGGCCTGGCAGCCCACGAACGGGCCATCGCCCAGCGCCAGCAGGATCTTGAGCAAACCCGCGCGG
>WOZT01000068.1 GCA_011620145.1 Gammaproteobacteria bacterium
TCATGACGGTGTTTGTGATCTTCGCGACCAAGGAGTCGGTCAGTCAGCGGCCGGCCGCTTACATGGGCGCTTTCCTGGTTATGGAAGGCTTGATGATTGGGGTGTTCGCGGCCCTGGATGCCTTGCTGTTCTACATGTTCTGGGAAGCCATGCTGATTCCGATGTTCCTTATCATCGGTATCTGGGGTGGACCGCGGCGTATCTATGCCACGGTGAAGTTCTTTCTCTTCACCTTCCTGGGTTCGGTGCTGATGCTGGTGGCCTTTATCTACCTGTATCAGAAAAGCGGCAGTTTTGACGTCATGGGGATGCAACGCTTGCCATTGAGCGCTTCCCAGCAAATCTGGATCTTTCTCGCGTTTCTGGTGGCGTTTGCGGTCAAGGTGCCCATGTGGCCGGTCCATACCTGGTTGCCGGATGCCCACGTCGAGGCGCCCACCGGCGGTTCGGTCATCCTGGCAGCCATCACCCTGAAGATGGGGGCTTACGGCTTCCTGCGCTATGCCCTGCCCATCGCCCCCGATGCCGCCGCTGAAATGGCGGGTTTGATGGCGACCTTAAGCCTGATCGCCGTGGTTTATGTCGGCTTGGTGGCCATGGTGCAGGAGGACATGAAGAAGCTCATCGCTTATTCCTCCATCGCGCATATGGGTTTCGTCACCCTCGGATTCTTTTTGCCCTTCTGGGGAGTGGCGAATCCGGTAGGCAAGACGCCGGGTTTGGCCATGGCCATGACAGGCGGCATGGTGCAGATGATTTCGCATGGATTCATCTCCGGAGCGATGTTCCTGAGTGTCGGAGTGCTGTATGACCGCATGCACACGCGCCGCATCGCCGCCTATGGCGGGGTCGCGGCGCGCATGCCGGTCTTCGCCGCATTCTTCGTTCTCTTTGCCATGGCCAATTCAGGGTTGCCCGGAACTTCAGGTTTTGTGGGGGAGTTCCTGGTGATTCTGGCAAGCTTCCAGGCCAATCCCTGGATTGCGTTTCTGGCTGCGCTCACCTTGATTCTGGGTGCGTCTTACTCCCTGTGGCTGGTCAAGCGGGTGGCTTTCGGGCCGGTTACGAATTCCGAAGTGAGCCAGTTGAACGATGTGACACCGCGGGAATTTCTAATGCTGGGCCTGCTGGCACTCACGGTTTTGGGTCTGGGGGTGTGGCCTCGGCCCTTGCTTGCGGTGATCGAGCCCTCGGTTCAACAGTTGTTGCTCCAGATCTTGCCCGGCAAGCTCTGAACGCCTTTAACCCCAGGATGACTCGGGAATGGACATGACGTTTACTAGCCCATCCTTGTGGCCCGCGATGCCGGAGATCTTCCTGTTGGCATCGGTGTGCGCAATTTTAGTGATCGATCTATTCCTGCCGCCGCGCTGGCGCCACCTCACCTATGGCCTGAGTCTGATGGCTTTGCTCGTCACTGCGGCCATGGTGTTGAGACTGGGGCAGGGGTTGGAAGAGCCGCAGGTCACCTTCAGTGGGATGTTCGTACTGGATCGGCTGGCCGTCGTCTTGAAGTCGGCAGCCCTGTTGGTGACGGGTGCCGTGCTGCTTTATGGTCGTGATTACCTGCGGGAGCGGCAGTTGGATCAGGGCGAGTTCTATCTGCTGACGCTCTTTTCCGCGCTGGGCATGATGGTCCTCATTTCGGCGGGCCACTTCATTACGCTCTACCTGGGATTGGAATTGATGTCCCTGAGCCTGTACGCGCTGGTGGCCTTCAATCGCGAACAGTCTGCCAGTTCCGAGGCGGCCATGAAGTATTTCGTGCTGGGCGCCATTGCATCCGGCATGCTGCTGTATGGCATGTCGATTCTCTACGGGGTCACCGGCAGCCTGGAGATTGAGACTGTTGCCAGCCGCATTATGGAGCAGCCAGTAGGGAGCCTGCCGTTGTTGCTGGGCATGACCTTCGTGGTGGCGGCAGTGGCCTTCAAGCTTGGCGCGGTGCCCTTTCACAACTGGTTGCCGGATGTTTATCAGGGGGCCAATACGCCGGTTACGCTGTTGGTAGGTTCAGCGCCCAAACTGGCTGCCTTTGCCATGGTCATGCGTCTTTTGGCTCAGGGTATGGAGGGGCTTGCGGGTGACTGGCGGGACTTGTTGATGGTGATGGCCGTGCTGTCTTTGGCCTTGGGCAGCGTGGTGGCCATCGCCCAGACCAATGTGAAACGCTTGCTGGCCTATTCCACCATCGGCCATATCGGTTTTCTGTTGCTCGGTGTGTTGGCTGCCAATCCGATGGGCTACGCAGCGGCGCTGTTCTATGTCCTCATCTACGTGCTGATGGCGTTGGGCGCTTTCGGTGTGCTGATTCTGCTGAGCCAACGGGGCATGGAAGCGGAAACCCTGGATGATCTCAAGGGCCTCAATGCCCGCAGCCCCTGGCTCGCCGCGGTAATGGCGTTGTTCATGTTTTCCATGGCTGGGGTGCCGCCCACGGCAGGCTTCTATGCCAAGTTGTTGGTGCTTGATGCGGTAGTGGACCAAGGGATGGGCACTCTGGCGATTGTGGCGGTGCTGTTTGCGGTGATCAGCGCGTTTTATTACCTGCGGGTGGTGTGGCAACTCTATTTCGAAGCCCCAATTAATGGGAGTGCGGTCGTCGCCAGCGCCGATCTGCGTTGGTTGCTGATTGCCAACGGTGGATTGGTACTGTTGTTGGGTATTTTGCCAGATCAGTTGATTCGGGCTTGTCTTTCGGCCTTTTGATTCCTATGGTCATTGATTAATGAAGTGAGCAGCCCTATAATAGGCGCTTACCGGATGCGGGGTGGAGCAGTCTGGCAGCTCGTCGGGCTCATAACCCGAAGGTCGCAGGTTCAAATCCTGCCCCCGCTACCATTATGTATTGAATGAGAAAGCCCCGGTCATGGGGCTTTTTTGTTCCTCCCGGTTTTTGGTAGAACAGCATGGTCGGTGATTCATCATCCCTTTGTTTTTGGAGAAAGTGTTGTTGACTGAGTCAGCCGCGCCAGGTCCGTTGCGTGAGCGCCTGGAGGCACTGTTGTCGCCCGTGCTAGCGGCCATGGGTTATGAGCTGATCTGTGTCGAGCACCAGCAGGGTGGGCGACAGCGGGTGCGCCTGTACATCGACCGACCGGAAGGCATTGGCTTGGAAGACTGTGAACAGGTCAGTCGACAGACCAGCGCGGTGTTGGATGTGAACGATCTGATTCCCGGAGAGTATGTGCTGGAAGTGTCTTCTCCGGGGGATGACAGACCGTTGGTCAGGCCGGATCATTTTAGCCGTTTCGTGGGGCATCGGATTCGTGTTCGGACCCTGGTTCCGCTGGGTGGTCGGCGCAACTTTACCGGCACGCTGGTCGAGGCTACACCGGAGTCAATCAATATCGACCATGATGGTCAGCCACTGACTTTGCGCCTGGATCAACTGGACATGGCTCGATTGGCGCCGCATCTCGAAACTGCCAGTCCAAGCCGAGGATCAAAATGATGAATAAAGAAATTCTCTTGGTTGTCGAAGCGCTTTCGAACGAAAAAGGCGTTGAGGAAGAGATCATCTTCCAGGCCATCGAGGCGGCTTTGGAGTCCGCAACCCGTAAGCGGATGGGGCTGGATGAGGCAGATGTCCGTGTGCACATCGATCGGCGGACGGGTGGTTACGATACGATCCGACGCTGGGAGGTGGTTGCTGACGAGACTTCGGATATCAATCCCGCGTTCCAGATGGCTTTGTCCGAAGCTCGTGGACACAGGGCCGAGGTGGCTGTAGGCCAGTTTGTCGAAGCGTCGCTGGAGTCTCTTCCTTTCGGGCGTATTTCCGCCCAGGCGGCCAAACAGGTGATCGTCCAGAAGGTTCGCGAAGCTGAACGGGCCAAGATTGTTGATCAGTATCGCGCGCGGGTGGGCGAGCTCGTCATGGGCATGGTCAAGAAAGTTGAACGGGGCAATGTCGTTCTGGATCTCGGTGGCAATGTGGAGGCGCTGATTCCGCGCGAGTGGATGATTTCCCGCGAGCCCGTGCATAGCGGCGATCGTCTGCGTGGCTATCTCAAGGAGGTTCGCAGCGAGCCGCGCGGGCCGCAGCTCTTTTTGAGCCGAACTGCGCCCGAGTTTCTGATCGAATTGTTCAAGCTGGAGGTCCCCGAAGTCGGTCAGGGCTTGATCGAAATCAAGGGCGCGGCGCGCGATCCGGGGCTGCGGGCCAAGATTGCCGTGATGGCCCACGATCGGCGCATCGATCCGGTCGGCGCCTGCGTGGGAATGCGCGGCTCACGCGTGCAGACGGTTTCCAATGAGCTGTCCGGGGAACGGGTGGACATCATCCCGTGGGATCCCAATCCCGTGCAGTTCGTCATCAACGCCATGTCTCCGGCCGAGGTGGTTTCCATCGTGGTCGATGAGGAATCCCACAGCATGGATGTGGCCGTTGATACCGACAAGTTGTCGCTCGCCATCGGCCGGGGTGGCCAGAACGTGCGTCTGGCCAGTGAATTGACCGGCTGGACCTTGAATGTCATGGATCAGGAGCAGGCCAATGCCAAGAGCGAGGCAGAGGCGAACAACCTGATTGACCTTTTCGTCCGCGAAATCGGGGTCGACGAGGAAATCGCCGCCATTCTGGTACGGGAAGGCTTCTCCAGCGTGGAGGAGGTTGCTTACGTCCCCGCTGCCGAGCTTCTGGAAATCGAGGAATTTGATGAGGACGTCGTCAACGCCTTGCGTGAAGCAGCCAAGGACGCGCTGCTGACGCGCGCGATCGCGAGTGAGGAACATGCCGGGGAGGGCGCGCCTGCGCAGGATTTGCTGGATCTCCGCGGAATGGACGCCAATCTGGCGCGGAAGCTGGCCC
>WOZT01000153.1 GCA_011620145.1 Gammaproteobacteria bacterium
GTCCAGGGCCGCGACGACCGCCGTGGCGGGCTGGCTCCAGTAAGCCTTCAACACCGAGACCGTCATGATTTGTCATCCATGCTGATACAAACGAAAACGCAACCGCCCCATAATAGCCGCCATTCGGGTTCGTTCCTCAGCCGCAGTCAGCTACAGAAAGGTGGATCTGTAACCGCGACGGATCGGGCGCGCAGCCGCCATTTTTTAGCCATTCCTCAATCTCGCCGCCCGAAGTTGTTGAGGGGTCAGGTTCTGTGTCGACTGTGATCGCCTGGTTTGCATTGACTGGATAGGTGCCAGATCCTGCGCACGCCTTGGACACACCCCTGTGATATCCGCACGATGGCGTCCATGGGTCAAAAGCTTGCCCCGCGCGAGGAGGAATCCATCATGCCCGCTCCGCAAGACGAATCACGCTCTGTGATCCCAAGCCAGCGCAGTCATTTGCCATCCATGAGAAGAGCGGCCGTGGCTGGCTGGATCGTCGCAATGCTGCTCCTGGCCGCCTTGACCGGCACCGTGATCCATCTGGGTGACGTCGAGCATTTCACCGCACTTCTGACCACCGCCCAACCAGGGTGGCTGCTGGTTGCGGTGGCGTTGCAAATTGGCACCTACGCCAGCGAGGCCACGATCTGGTACATCCTGCTCAATCTGGTCGGCCATCGCCAGCCATTGGATAGTCTGATCCCCTTGAGCTTGGCGAAGCTATTCACCGATCAGGCCATCCCAACCGGGGGGCTGAGCGGAAACGTGATGATGGTCGAGGTACTGACTCATCGGGGCGTGCCCGCCAAATCGGCCCTCTCTGCCCTGGTGACTGGGATCATCGTCTACTTCCTGGCTTACCTGGTGATGAATCTGCTCGCGCTCACGATTCTTTGGGATTATCACGTTCTTTCGAAGCTGATGATCATCGGCGCACTGGTTCTGGCCGCTGTGGCGCTCGGTCTGCCCGTCTTGCTGTTCTCGATCGATCGGGCGAGCGACAGGCTGCGGTTTGTGGACCGATTGGCCAACGCCCGCCCTGTGGCTTTTGCACTGACAGCGGTGGGCGATGCCTATCCCTTGATTCGCCAGCATCTTCGCCACTTGGGTCTGGCCACTGTCTTTCAGTCACTGATCTTCCTTTTGGATGGGGCCACCCTCTGGGCTACTCTCCGGGCCATTGGTCAAGCCCCTTCTCTTATGGTGTCCATCGCCGCATTCATGATGGGCTCGATCACCGCCTCGCTCGGCCCGTTTCCGCTCGGCTTGGGGGGGTTCGAGGCCGCCTGCACCGGCATGCTGACGCTGCTGGGCGTGCCGCTGGAAGCGGCCTTCACGGCGACCTTCCTGCTGCGCGGTTTCACGCTCTGGCTACCGATGCTGCCAGGGTTGTGGCTGGCGCGGCGGGAGATCCGCCGGACAGAGCAGGGCGCGGCACCTCAATAAGCAGCAGAGCAGCTTTTTTGCACCCACCGCCCTGCGCTCTTTCGGGATAGCCGATGCATTCCAAAAGGGAACACTGAAATAAATTCTGGTTCATCGCGTTCACGACGAACGGAATTCCTGCGTCACGGGCCGTTCTGGGCCATGAGCGTGCCAAATGGTCGAAGGGCTCATTCAGCGCTTCCCAAAAGGAAATCGGCGGCGATTTAGACCCGGCGCGGCCGAGGTCCGCCTAAGTTTTAGCGGCCAGCTCCCTGGTGAGCTCAAAACGCGGCTTGACGCCGGAGGGCAGGCTATTTCGGAGCGACGTGACCTGAATCCAGGCCCACGGAAACAGCAGCCTCGGTTACCGGAGCGCACCACTGGCATTCATGGGAAATGCGCGCCGACAGGGGCTGTCCGCTGAAACGGGTGCCCTGAAACAGACAGGCCACAAAGATGGGCCGGTCGATGGCCGCATCCACGGCGATTTCACCGCCTTCGAAAGTACATCGGACGAAGACCAGTTCGTCCTGTCCGCTGTCGATGGCAATGTGGGTCCCCACCGGAAACCATGTATCCCGAATAATGAGCCTCATCTGTCGCCTCCCCACCTTGTCGGCGATGGGTCCGGACTTGTGCCGATCCTGGTGTCAATCAGACGCCACACTGACATGATAGTCCGATCCAACCCAGGCGTTGTCCTCCTGCCACCGAAAGGTGAAATCGACACGCTGGCCCGGCTTCAACAAACGGGTATCGAGATCCGCGACGTGAAAGCCCAGTTGCGTATCCAGCGTGGCCACATCCGCAACCTCCTGCCAACCGTCAATCCCCCAGTGGATCATTGCCGGGCGCGGCAGCAGGATGACGAGCCTGAGCCCTGAAATGAAGCTGGCCATCGGTGCTTTCAGGGACCAGAAAGCACGCCAAATCTTCGGGGAGTGACCCTGATAGCGCGACCAGACTGATTTGGGCCGATCAAGCGGAACCCCCGTGTGGCGGGACACCATCAGCTTGACAAACTCCGCATGGGCCCAGGCCAAAGGCATCGCCGATCCCGTCGGCCGCCCGAAGGCCAGACGCCGCATGGGAACCGCCGCGCCATCCCAGATTTGCTCCGGGATCAGACCGGTACGGCTCGCCAGTCCGGCCATGGTTGCCAGACAGGGCAGCGGATCCCGACCCGCAGCCAGCTCGAAATGCCCCCGTTCACCGGTCAGCAAGGGCCAGGGCCGTCCTCGCCCGGTGCCATCGTAGGCCCGACCATCGTCGTGTTCGCCGTAACCGTCGCCGTTGTAACGCCGCCACACGGCCCCAGCAGGCGTGTCCACCTTGAGGAGGTGATCCACCACCGTCAGGCTGTCGAGCATCAAGGGATCGTCGGCAAGCCGCAGACCGAAGCGCACGAGCTGAAGAAAATCCGTGGCAACCTGCTGCTCAGCCAACAAACTCAGGCCGTCTTCCCGATTGCGGATCGGCAGCGAACGACGCAATGCAGCCGCGCCCTCCTGCAGCACCTCCAGCGGCGCGGTCCGTACGTAGTAGCCCTTCACGCCCAGTTGCGCAGTCAGTGCCGTGTCCCGGGCTACCAGCCAGTGTTCAATGCGGTTGTTCCAATAATCCGCCAGATCCAGTGCCCACTCGGAATCAGTCGATGACAAGAAGGCGCTTCCCGCAACCAGCGCGGCAATACAGGCCGCCAATGTGAAGCCATTGATCCCCGTGTTCTCTTCCCAACGGTCCTGATCAGTCACCGGACCATGAACGGCAATGAAGCCCAGCGCCCGCCGGACCATGGTCTCGATCTCGATCCCGCCCAAGGCATCTCGCTCGGCAAGAGCGGCAGCCAGCAACACAGGGAAGGCGGTTTCATCGAGCTGAATCCCGCCCCAGAACGCCTTGCCGCCCAGCCACTGGTTCTGGCTCCAGTGCCCGTCATCATGTTGGCTCGCGATCAGATAACGCAGGGTATCCCGCGCCTCCTCCTCGGCGCCCAGGGCCAGAAGCGCTCCTGCGCACTCCACCAGATCGCGTGGCCAGACCAGGTGGTAGCCACCGCGTTCTTCTCCGGTATCCCCCCAGGGGACGCTGAGACTGGCCACCATGGCGCCCGGATAGGTTTTGTCGAGATGGGTGCGCAAGACCATGGCGGAGACCTGGAACTGCCGCCGCAGCGATTCAGGGACATCCAGCGGCAAGGCATAGCGTTCACTATGGCGCGCCTGCCAGGACTCCCAGTCGGCGATCTGGTGTTGCAGGATGTTGTCGAAGGGCTGCAACAGGCTCGAAATGGCCAGCGTTGCGGCGGCATTCGGGCTACTACCAAAACCCAAGGCCAGGACAGCCTGGCGCTGCAGTGCGCCGGTCAGGGCCACATTGCCAGGACCGGCGTTGGGATAGTGCCAGGTCAGGGCACCGTTGCGGGCAAAATCCTGCCAGCCATCGCTGCGGCCGACATAACCGGCGCTGGCGGCGCCGAAGGCATCCTGCTGACACGCATCAACAGCCGCGAGCGCGAGCGCAAACGGCCCCTGTTCCGCCAACAGGACGCAGCGGCCACGATAATGCCCAACCGTGGCGCGGTTACCATGGCCGGTCGCGCCCAGACGGGGGGCGAGGAGCACATAGGGTCGCAGTTCCGCGTCCCCATCCAAACGAACCTCGATCGCCAGCACGTCGCGGCGCGGGTCGGGGGATATCCGCAGCCGCAGGGTGTAGCGGGGATGCTCATGGCAGATTTCGAGCGCCGCGACCCCCGGCGCCACGAAATGCACGGTGTAGTTTTCCAGGCGCTTGACTTCGGACCAGAAACCTCGGCCGTCGGCAACGATAAAACCCAGATCACGGATCTGGGGAATGTCAACACGAGGATAATAGACCTCGTTGATGATTCCGAACCCGGTGGTGAACCACAGGCGCGAAAGCCCCAGCGAACAGCCGACGGCATCTTTCGCACTGCTGCTCCAAGTCGGCGCGATGCCCGGACGACCGGGCGCGTCTATTGGTAAATTCAGGTCCTGCGCCGCAGCAAAATCTCGCATGGTCCTGTCTCATCTCATGGTGTGGGATACCGCATTCATGTCCCAGGCCGTGGGCCAACCCACGCCTGAATGCACAACGGGGACGGGATCGCCGGCCAGTAGCCTCGCGCCAAGGTGGCCCGTGGAAACCAGAAGCAGCGCCGGTGGATAGCCGCTACGGCAGGCGAGACACCATCCCCTCGTCCCCCATCAATGGTCGAAAGACATCAATGGGACCCAGCAGCCCGGGCGTGCCGATCACAGAGGGCTTCGATTTGCGCGGCATAGTGTTGCTGCAGCACCTTGCGGCGAATCTTGAGCGTCGGCGTCATCAGACCATTGTCCG
>WOZT01000042.1 GCA_011620145.1 Gammaproteobacteria bacterium
GGTCGGGACGGAAGAGGGTTCAACCGGTGGCGCGGCGGCGGTACAAGGGCAAGGCTTCATCCCAGGCGGGTTGATAACGCACCGAGAACGCCTGCAAGGCCGCCAAGGCGGCTTGCGGGTCCTGGTCGGCGCGCAAGGCCAGCACGTCGAAGCCCGAGCGCTTCAGGAAATACACCTGATCGATCAGGACTTCGCCAATGGCGCGGATCTCGCCGCGATAGCCGTAGCGCTCACGCAGCAGGCGGGCGGCGCTATAGGGCCGTCCTTCTCCGGGGCTGGGAAAGCGCAGGGCGATGCAGGCAATGCGGGGAAGATCGGCCGCCAGTTCTTCCAGCGGCTGACCGGGTTCCAATACCACGCCGACCGGCGCGGCGCGGGCCAACAGCGCCTCCCGCTCGGCGCGCCAGCGGTCGAGCGTTACCAGCACCGGCCCCGCCGGCAAGGCGTCATCGGCCCCTGCCACCGTCCAGGAATCGGTGTCGATGAAGCGGCCCTCGACATGCAACAGTTGCGCGCTCATGCCGCCACCTCCAATTCCGCATAGGCCCGTTCGCGGAAGGGCTCCACGCCCACGCGCCGATAGGTATCGAGGAAACGCTCGCCATCCTCGCGCAGGTCCAGATAGACCGCGAGCAGCCGGCCGATGACCTCGGCCACCTGGTCCTTGGGCACCGAGGGGCCCAGCACCTTGCCCAGTGAGGCGCTGTTTTCCGAGCTGCCGCCGACCTGGATCTGGTACCACTCCTCGCCTTTCTTGTCCACGCCCAGGATGCCGATGTGGCCGACGTGGTGGTGGCCACAGGCATTCATGCAGCCGGACATGTTCAGCCGCAGCTCACCCAGGTCATAGAGATAATCCAGATCATCGAAGCGCGCGTTGATCTGTCGCGCCACGTCGATCGACCCGGCATTGGCGAGCGAGCAGAAATCCAGCCCCGGGCAGCAGATCATGTCGGTGAGGGTGCCGATGTTGGGATGCGCCAGGCCATGATCCCGCAGTGCCTGCCACAGCGCCGGCAGGTCACCCACGCGCACATCGGCGAGCAACAGGTTCTGGTGATGGGTCACCCGCAGCTCGCCGAAGCTGTAGCGGTCGGCCAGATCGGCGACCAGATCCATCTCCGCTGCGGTGGCATCACCCGGCGGACGCTCGGGGGACTTCAGGCTGACGGAAACGGCGCGGTAACCGGCGACCTTGTGCGGCACCGTATTGCGCGCATACCAGCGGGCAAATGCCGTATCGGCCTCCACCGCCGGATCGATCCGGTCGTGGGCAGCCTGGGCATCGTAGGCCGGCGGCGCAAAATAGGCGGCCATGCGGGCCACTTCCTCGGGCGGCAAGCGCAGGGCGTCGCCCCGCTCCCGCTTCCATTCGGCCTCCACCGCTGCCGCAAAGACTTCCCGGCCCCAGGCCTTGAGCAGGATCTTGATACGCGCCTTGTGGATGTTGTCACGCCGGCCGTTCTGGTTGTAGACCCGCAGGATGGCTTCCAGATAGGTGAGCAGGTCGGCCTCGGGCAAAAACTCGCGGATCACCTCGCCGATCATCGGTGCCCGGCCGAGCCCGCCACCGACGAACACGCGAAAGCCGCGCTCGCCTGCGGCGTTGTCGACGATCTGCAGGCCGATGTCATGGACCTGGGCCGCAGTGCGGTCGCGCTGGGCACCGGTCACCGCGATCTTGAACTTGCGCGGCAGATAGGAGAATTCGGGGTGCAGCGTCGACCACTGGCGGATGATCTCGCAATAGGGACGCGGATCGGCCAGCTCGTCGGGGGAGACGCCGGCCAGTTGGTCGGAGGTGACGTTGCGGATGCAATTGCCGCTGGTCTGGATGGCATGCATCTCCACCGTGGCCAGGTCAGCCAGAATGTCGGGCACGCGCTCCAGGGCGGGCCAGTTGTACTGGATGTTCTGGCGCGTGGTGAAATGGCCATAGTCACGGTCGTAGGTCCGCGCGACGTGGGCCAGCATGCGCAGCTGCCGCGACGACAGCAGCCCGTAGGGAATGGCCACGCGCAGCATGGGGGCATGAAGCTGGATGTACAGCCCGTTGCGCAACCGCAGGGGGCGGAACTCCTCCTCGCTGAGCTGTCCGGCCAGGTAACGGCGGGTCTGGTCCCGGAACTGGGCGACGCGCTCATCCACCAGGCGCTGGTCGTGGGTGTCGTAACGGTACATGGCTGCGGATTCCTGCGTTGCCATTCCATGGCCGGCGGCCGCCGGCTCAGGTCGTCAGTCTACCGCGGCGCCATATATATAAAAAGAAATTCATCTCTATATAAAAATAGGAAATCAGTATATGGGAAGCTCGCCGACTGTCTGGGCGAGATAGGCAACCCGTTCCTCATGGGTTGGAAGCTGGGCGCAGCGGTCCACCAGATTGCGATTCAAATGGGGCGCGAACATCTGGATGAAGTCATACATGTACTGGCGCAACACCATGCCGCGCTTGAAGCCGATGCGGGTGGTGCTGGATTGAAACAGATGGCGGGCATCCAGGGCCACGAGATCCGTGTCGGCCTTGGGGTCATAGGCCATGCGGGCCACGATCCCGACGCCCAGACCCAGCCGCACATAGGTCTTGATGACATCCGCATCCACGGCAGTCAGCACCACCTGGGGCTGCAAACCCCGATCGGTGAAGGCGCGATCCAGCAGGGAACGGCCGGTAAATCCAAACACATAGGTCACCAGCGGATACTGGGCGATGGCTTCCAGCGTCAGGGGATCCTCGCGTGTCAGCGGATGATCCGGGGGCACCAGCACGCAGCGGTTCCAGTGATAGCAGGGCATCATCACCAGCTCCTCGAAGTGCTCCATGGCCTCGGTGGCGATGGCGAAATCCACCTCGCCCTTGGCCGCCGCCTCGGCGATCTGCAACGGCGTGCCCTGATGGATGTGCAGGGCCACCTCGGGATAACGCTGGCGGAACTTCTGGATCACCGGCGGCAGGGCGTAGCGCGCCTGGGTGTGGGTGGTGGCGAGGCGCAGGCTGCCCCGCTCCGGGTCGCGGTATTCGTGGGCGATGCGTTCGATGTTTTCCACATCCTGCAGAATGCGTCCCGCGATGGCGAGGATGGCCTCCCCCGCCGATGTCAGGCGCGTCAGATGCTTGCCGTTGCGCTCGAACACCAGCAGGCCCAGTTCGTCTTCCAGCAGACGGATCTGCTTGCTCACCCCCGGCTGGGAGGTGTACAGGGCCTCGGCCGCCGCCGTGACATTGAGGCCTCGATTGGCCACTTCCTGGATGTAGTGCAACTGACGCAGTTTCACGGATGACCTGCCCGACTTATACAAAATGACTCGCCACACGGTAATATAAAATGCTGCTTTCTTCTATGCGCCGCGGCAGGATTGGGGTCGATGGGTTTCTATCCGGTGTTTCTCAAGCTGGACGCCCTGCCCTGCACCGTGGTGGGCGGCGGCGCGGTCGCGGCCCGCAAGGTAGCGGGCCTGCTGGCAGCGGGCGCCGTGGTGGACGTCATTGCGCCGCAGCTCCACCCGACGCTGGCCGCCTTGCGAGACGGCGGCCAGATCCGCTGGCGCGCGGGCCGCTTTCCCGAGGAAGACCCAGGCCGGCCTTATCTGGTGATCGCCGCCACCGACGATGCGGCGATCAACCGGGCGCTCTCCGAGCATTGCCGCAGCCAGGGCATCCCCATCAATGTCGTGGATGAACCGGCGCTCTGCACCTTCATCCTGCCCGCCGTGGTGGATCGCGCGCCGGTGCAGATTGCCATCTCCAGCGCCGGCGCCTCGCCCATTCTCGCCCGGCGCATCAAGGCCCGCATCGAGACCCTGCTCCCCGCCCGCACCGGTGCGCTGGCCCGTTTTGCGCAAGGCTGGCGGGAACGGGTGCGCGAGCGGATCACCGATCCGGTCGGTCGCCGGCAATTCTGGGAAAGTGTGCTGGATGGGCCGGTGGCCGAGCGGGTGCTGGACGGGCGCGAAGGCGAGGCCGATACCCTGTTGCAAAACGCCCTGGCGGGCAACCCGCCGCCCCGTGGCGAGGTCTATCTGGTGGGCGCCGGGCCGGGCGATCCCGACCTGCTCACCTTCCGCGCCCTGCGGCTGATGCAACTGGCTGATGTGGTGCTCTACGACCGGCTGGTGACACCGCCGATTCTGGATCTGGTGCGCAAGGAAGCCGAACGCATCTATGTCGGCAAGGCCCGCAGCCACCATGCCGTGCCCCAGGCGGAAATCAACACTCGCCTCATTACCCTGGCCCAGCAAGGCAAGCGGGTCCTGCGGCTCAAGGGGGGTGACCCCTTCATCTTCGGTCGCGGCGGCGAGGAAATCGACCAGTTGGCCGCACACGGCATCCCGTTCCAGGTGGTGCCGGGCATCACGGCGGCTTCGGGTTGCGCGGCCTATGCCGGCATTCCCCTCACCCACCGCGACCACGCCCATAGCTGCGTGTTCGTCACCGGCCATCCGCAACAAACCGCGCTGGGCGTCGACTGGGCCACGCTGACCCAGCCCATGCAGACCGTGGTGATTTACATGGGACTGCAAGGTCTGGCCGACATCTGCGACGCCCTGATGCAGCATGGGCTGCCGGCCCATCACCCAGCCGCGGTCATCCAGCAGGGCAGCACGCCGGCCCAGCGCGTGGTGGTGAGCGATCTGGCGCATTTGGCGGAGGCGGTGAAAGCGGCGGGACTCAAGGCGCCGACGCTGGTCATCGTCGGGGAGGTGGTGCGACTGCGCGAGCGGCTGGGCTGGTTTGGTCTTGAGAACCAGTCGGAGAATGCCTTTAC
>WOZT01000267.1 GCA_011620145.1 Gammaproteobacteria bacterium
GGTGATGTGCCTGACAAAACCTTCAGATCAGCAAACCACTTGGGGCAAGCAACGCACAAGATCAAATCGCGATCACCCGTAAAACCGGCGGATGACGAAATTCGCGCTCAAATTGTGCGGGTCCACCGGCATCCAGCATCGGCAGGAAAAACCGCCTGACGCCAAAACGCATCTCCATGCTGCCGCTTAGATCGAGATGGATATCCTTGGCATTGAGCCCCATGCGATAACCCAGCTCCGGTCCATGCGTCAGATCGTCCAGATATTGCACACCGAGTGCGCTGGTAAACAGCGTCAGATTATCTTCCAACGCCTTGCGCTCTTTGCCGCTCAGGGCCTCAGGATAGAATTCCTGCATGGCCAGATGCACGTAACCTCTGCCGGTATCCAGGCACAGATAATTGTCTTCCAGATGCAGCGTCTCGGGATGTTTGACATCGCCCACGATACCGCCGATCGCCAACTGTTTTTCCACCCCCGCCACCTCACCATCCACGACACCTGCCTCACGAGGGCCTTTGCCGCTCATGACCTTTGAGCCACGCAAATCATTGAAGTTTATGGCATCAATAAAATCAAATCCGTAAACAGCCTTCATCAACAAACCCACATAAGGAATCTGCCCCCAGGAAATGGAGGCCACCTCGCCTTGGGAGAACACATAACTCATGCGCAATTTGGCGAAGGGGAAGCTGACTCCAGCCAGCTTGACCATGGTATCCATCTCAACGATTGCGCGAACCGGTCCCCCTTTAATGCCGATGATCTGCGGCTTGAGCTGTTCCTGGGTCAAGGTGGCCTGCGTCCAGGGGGTGAACACTGTGAAGTGGATATTCAAATCCAGCCCCTTGATCAGATTTTTGGATGGATCCTGGTAGTGCTTGTAATAGTGCGCTTGCCAGTGAAGCAGATTGTTATCTGCAAATTGCAGCACATAGTCATCTGTTTCCACCCGCGTTTTTGCACTGTCGTAACGAACGTAATGCTTGTCGCTTTGCGCGCTACCGCCTTTAACCAAATAAACGTAACGCGCCTCCTGTCCGTCCCACAATTGAAGCTCCAGCGCGACATTCCCCTGTCGGGGATTTATCTGCGCATTCCGTTTTGGTCCGGCATCCCGGTACATGAACACCAACTCGTCTGAACCATCGAGCACGCCTTGCTTGCCATCAATTGGAGTTCCAGAGTTGGCGAAATAAGGATTACCTTGCTGGTCAAATTCGTCGAACTGAAAAGCAATGGGTTCGAGCCCGGCCTGTTGAACTGACTCCAAGTGATAGTCATCCAACTGCGCACCCAACAAAGTGGGCAGTTGAGCGCCTTTGATGATCATGAGATGCCGGGTTCGCTCAGCACTCAATTCCTCTCCATATGCCGGCACGATCGATGCCAATATCAGCCAGAGCACTCCCATAAGCATGACGCTCGTAAAACCCGATCCATCCCTGGACACGCTTTCACCCCTCGTCTATTTGGGTCTTCCCGCAATGGCCCGGCGGGTTGCAGACCCTGAAGAGCATCGCCCCAAGCTTAGCTGATCCATTTGGGGATGCCGTCTCGGGATGGACAATCGGCTCAAAGTCCCCGGTATGTCGCTGTATTCAAGATATTTTTCATATCCCCCAGAGGCACGCCGATCTGCATTGCGCCCCATTGCGAGGTTTTTCTCCGTGTTGGCGTCAAAGAAGCTTTCGCAGCGACGCTCTTGCGCTATACTCCGGGCTCTCCGAGGAGCGCTGCGAGGCGCCTGCCCCGATTCCAGGGGCCGGCCCCCAGGCTCGGAAACTTCTCAACTGCGCTCTCCGACTGTCCAACCCTGGCGGGTCAAGGATGGCGGCGAGCGTATCCCGCCCCTCCCCCGCCAGCCAACGCATGGAGCAGACCATGAGTCACGTGGCTGAAGTTCAATTTTCTGATTACAGCGTCGCCGATCTCAAACTGGCCGACTGGGGGCGCCGGGAAATCCGCATTGCGGAAACCGAGATGCCCGGCCTGATGGCGATTCGCGAGGAATTCGCGGCCAGTCAGCCGCTGCGCGGCGCGCGCATCACCGGCTCGCTGCACATGACCATCCAGACTGCGGTATTGATCGAAACCCTGCAGGCCTTGGGCGCCCAGGTGCGTTGGGCCTCCTGCAACATCTTCTCCACCCAGGACCATGCCGCGGCAGCCATTGCCGCCACCGGCACGCCGGTTTTCGCCCACAAGGGCGAAAGCCTGGAGGAATACTGGGCCTTCACCCACAGCATCTTCGCGTGGCCCGACGGTGGCTATTCCAACATGATCCTGGACGATGGTGGCGATGCCACCTTGCTGCTGCATCTGGGCAGCCGCGCCGAGACGGATCTGGCCGTCCTGAACCACCCCACCAGCGAAGAGGAGCAGGTGCTGTTCGCAGCCATCCGCGCCCGCCTGGCAACCGATCCCAAGTGGTATTCCACCCGTCTCGCCCACATCAAGGGCGTGACCGAGGAAACCACCACTGGCGTGCATCGCCTCTATCAGATGCACGAGCGCGGCGAGCTGCGCTTCCCCGCCATCAACGTCAATGATGCGGTGACCAAGTCCAAGTTCGACAACCTCTACGGCTGCCGTGAATCGCTGGTGGATGGCATCAAGCGCGCCACCGACGTCATGGTTGCCGGCAAGGTCGCGGTCGTTGCGGGCTACGGCGATGTCGGCAAGGGCTCCGCGCAAGCCTTGCGTGCGCTGTCGGCGCAAGTGTGGGTGACCGAGATCGACCCGATCTGCGCCCTGCAGGCGGCCATGGAAGGCTACCGCGTGGTGACCATGGACTACGCCTGCGAACACGGCGACATCTTCGTCAGCGCCACTGGCAATTTCCACGTCATCACCCACGACCACATGGCGCGGATGAAGGATCAGGCCATCGTCTGCAACATCGGTCATTTCGACAACGAGATCGACGTCGCCGCGCTGGAAAAATACCCGTGGGAAGAAATCAAGCCCCAGGTCGATCATGTGATCTTCCCGGATGGCAAGCGCATCATCCTGCTCGCCAAGGGACGCCTGGTGAATCTGGGTTGCGGCACCGGGCATCCGTCTTATGTGATGAGTTCCTCCTTCGCCAACCAGACCATCGCCCAGATCGAACTGTTCACCCAGACCCACAAGTATCCCGTGGGGGTCTACACCCTGCCCAAGCACCTGGATGAAAAAGTCGCGCGCCTGCAATTGAAGAAGCTCAATGCCCAGCTCACCGAGCTCACCGACCAGCAAGCGACCTATATCGGTGTTTCCAAAGACGGGCCGTACAAGCCCGATCATTACCGTTATTAAGGGTCACGGCCATGAACCGTCCGGGCGGGGTACGCCCCACGCTGAGCTTTGAGTTCTTCCCGCCCAAGACCCCGGGCGGCATGGTGAAATTGCTGGACACGGCGGGCCGCCTCGCGGCCCTGCGGCCCGCCTATTTCTCAGTGACCTTCGGCGCCGGAGGCTCGACTCGGGAGCGGACCCTGGAAACCGTGCTGGCCCTGATGCGGGAGACCGGCGTCGAGGTGGCGCCTCATTTGTCCTGCATCGGCGCCACGGCCGAGACCCTGCGGGAGATCCTGCATCGCTACCGGGACGCGGGTATCCGCCGCCTGGTTGCCCTGCGCGGCGACCTGCCCTCGGGCATGGGCGATCCGGGCCCGTTCCGTCATGCGCGGGATCTGGTGGCGTTCATCCGTCAGGAGACCGGAGCACACTTTCATATCGAAGTGGCGGCCTATCCGGAAATCCATCCCCAGGCCCGCAGCGCGGCAGAAGACCTGCGGCATTTCCGGGACAAGGTACGGGCTGGCGCCGATGGGGCGATCACCCAGTATTTCTACAACCCCGACGCCTACCATCGCCTGATCACCGAATCCGCAGCTTTGGGCATTGATGTTCCGATTACACCCGGCATCATGCCCATCACCAATCATCTGCAACTCGCCCGCTTCTCCGATGCCTGCGGCGCCGAGATCCCGCGCTGGATCCGCAAGCGGCTGGAAGCACTGGAGACGGACGAGATCGCCATCCGTCAATTTGGCCGGGAAGCGGTTCATGGGCTCTGCCAACGTCTATTGGACGAAGGCGCACCCGGACTGCATTTTTATACGCTCAACCAAGCCGAGCCGGTCCTGGCAGTGTGTGAAGACTTGGGCTTGACCCTGGGAGAGTAATCCCGACTCAACCTTTCTCCTTGTCCCGCCGATACTTAGGCCAGATCCCGACAAATGTCGGATAGACCCGCAAGCGTGGCAAGCTCAATGATGACGAATCCCCTATTTTGGTTGATTGCAGTGCTCGGTTTCGCACTGGGCATCCTGGCCGGCCGGCTCTGGAACCGGTCGGCACTCGACAAGACCAGTGCAGCGATATTGACCAACACCCGCTCCGCGGCAAGCGACACCCAGACGCGCTGGCTGGCTCTGTATGCCCTGGCCAGCGGCAACCGTGAACGTGCTCAATTCATTCTTGAACAATGGATTGAAACCGCCGCGCCCTTCCATCCAGACGACTGGATCATGCTGCTGGACATTCATCATGCCAGCGGCAATCGTGATCGCTTCGACGCACTGGCCAGCCGTTATGCCGAACAATTCGGCGCGAGCGCGCCTGACTTCACTCAATGGAAGCAGCTTCAACCAGACAGTTCCGGCCTCAACCGGCGCCACCCGAAACTGTTGGCGCTGCTGTCCGGACTCCCCGACCGGGAATTGCAAAAACGGTTTTTGGCCAACCTGACCCTTGAATCCACCAAGCCGGGACGCCC
>WOZT01000214.1 GCA_011620145.1 Gammaproteobacteria bacterium
GGCAGAGCCGGCAGATTTACAGTCTGCTCCCTTTGACCGCTCGGGAACCCCTCCGGAACGCAAGCTCCCCATTATCTTCAGCTTGCCCACCCATGTCAAACCAAGATGGATTCCAACCAGGAGCACTTGCGCGAAAATCGCCGACCAGCAATTACGGTTCCCTCGAATGAACGGAGATACGGCAGCGATCAGCGCAGTAGCGAGAAAACTGAACCGGGTGAAGCAGGCGCAGTTCAGGCGCATGGAGCACTTCGAGAGCGGCGAATCTGATGGCCACAACACAGGGTAGGGTCATGATCGCACGAGGATCGCAATGTCCCAGCCTGATCCTTTCAGGATCCGGCAAGAACATGAAATTCCAAGAATATAGAGTACAAAGTTAGCGCGATGGCAGCCTAAAGCAGGTCGTAAAACAACCGATGCAATGCCCCGCATCTCGCCGCATCACGGGCACAGACCCACCCGAGCATGCGTCGACATCGACACATGCGGCGACCGCGTACCTGCCTCCCCTACGATCATCCAGTCGCGACCGACGCACAAACACCCGCCCAAGAGGCGGGATCGGCCACAAGCATTCCATGGAGCTGGCGACAGGATTTGAACCCGCGACCTGCCGATTACAAATCGGCTGCTCTACCAACTGAGCTACGCCAGCAAAAGACCGGGGGGGACTGAAATGGGCCGTTCCTAAGGATAACGCCTGAAGCAATAACAGCTCAAGGAGAGCGGATGGCGCCGATATATTAGGACCGGATACTATTAACCCCACCAACTGCAAGAGGTTCTCGCACCCATGTCCGATACCTCCCATCTTCATCCCATCCGCTTTGTAAACGAAGCGGCCTGCTACCGCACCGAATGGAATGGGGTTGCACTGCAGGGTCATTATCTGATCGAAACGCGACGCAAAACCAACCCGCCATCTGCCGGCGTGCCGGTGGTGCTGTTCCCGGGCGGATTCGACCCTGTACGCGGCAGCTTCGGCGATGCGCTCATCCAGGGCCTGCTCGACCGCCCGGATGTGAGCGCGGTCTATGAAGCCCACTATGAACATCAGGGCCGGGGCGGCTATGTGGACATCGCATCGGTATTGCATGACCTGCAGTTGATGCTGACTGACCAGAAGCAGCGGCCATTACTGGTGGGCATGAGTCTGAGCACATCTTCCTTGAGCTGCGCCCTGCACGCGACCTTGGCAGCCGGTCATACGCCGACAGCCAGCGGCCTGGTGCTGATCGGGCCTTACATTGCAGGCTATGAAACCTGGCTGGGCCGTGCACTGACGCCCTATTATCGACGCGAGAAAATGCGCCAGCGCATTTTCAGTCACTGCGGTCACCCTTATCTTTTCGACAACAGCGATCGACTCACCGCGTGGTGGGATACGAAGCCGGCTTTTCGCCGATTCCTGAATGAGGGGCATTTTGCCGACTTCAACCGTCGCCAGACCGTCAAAATGAGTTTGGTCTATTTCCGCCTCGACACCCTTTCTGGACGCGGGCGACGCATCATGCAGCGCGTCTTCAATGCGCATCTGCACCCGGAAAAGATTCCCGGCCACCATCGAGCCCTGCGTTATCTTGCTGAAGCGGATCCCATTCTACTGCGGGCCTGTGCGGATCAACTGCAACCCAGCCAATCGACCGTTTCCAGCACCGACTTGAATCTCCTGCCGGAATAGGAACGTGCCGCTGAGCTATCAAGCCTGCTCGGCGCGCGGCGTAATCCAGCGCCGATCCGCAAATCGCAGCATAAGGCTCAAAGCGATCCCCCCCAGCATGGGGGCCAGCAGCTCCGGGCTGTACCAGTGCAACTGCTCTGGATGAAAGGCCAGCTTCTCGATCACCACATCGCCGAGCCAGGCATACAGCACGATCTTGGGGAAGGAGCCGATCAAAGTGCCCAGTACCAAGTCCCGCAGACGCAGGTTCATCACCGCCAGGAACCAGTTAACGGGAGGCAACGCAAAAAACAGCAGCCGCAGGTGGATCACGCTGATTAATCCGTGATCCCCGAAATGTTGTTCCACCCGCTGCATGGTGCGACCAAACACCCGCATCACCGCAACCCGCCCCAAGTGACGTCCTATCAGATAGATCAGTACGGCCGCGACATTCAGGGTAAGGACCCCCATCACAATCCCGCCAAGCGCTCCATACAGCGCCGCGGCGGCCAGCACCACCATCACGCAGGGCACGTTCAGAACAATCACCGCGATCCCGGCCAAGGCAAACTCGGTCACACCCAGCCAGCCCGCCTGCGCCTGCCAGGCCCTCAGGGCGGACAGATGCGTACCGAACTGTTGCAGATCGGTATAGCGCCCCAGTCCCAGCGCCCAGTAAGCGCCTCCCAGCACCACCAACAAGGCGACGGCCAGAATGACCCGCATCAGCATTCCACCGCTCGCTTGCCGTTTCTGCCCAGACTCAGGCCTCTCTTGTTTCATGCCGATTTCATTTCCAAGGTTCCGGGTAATATGTAATCGCTCTTATGGATTTCCGGATGCAATGCCAGCATGCGCTGGACCATTTCCCGCTGCCGGGGCCGCAATGCCGATTCCCCCGTGCTGGCCAGCACCGATCCCTCCTGAGCATTGCGGGACAGGGTGCGACTCATGCGCGCCACGGCGACCTCGTCCGCTGGCGGCAACCCCAGAGCCTCCAGCAGACCCATGATGAGCGACGCCCCATGGGCGCGCAGGTCTTCATAACGCAACAATGCCCCGAAAAAGCCCGGTTGATCCCGCTGCAAAGTCAGCACGTGATCCATCTTGGATAGCCAACCAATAGTTAAAAAAGCCGCGAGGTCCTCCGGAATCTGCTCGCGATAATGAGCCTGTTTGTAGAGCGGCGCCAGCGCACCCGGGTTGCGTTTCATGGGATTGGCCAACGCCAACAGCCGCAGCACCACCGTCTCCAGCCCCACCCGGCGCGCCACACGCATCAACCGCACCCGCATCAGCATGGCGAAAAAGGAATCGACGGTATCAGTGGCATTGCGATAGAGGAACAGATGTTGCGCATTCGGCAAATCCCGAGCCAGCAGATCCGCAGCAGACACGACCACGCCCCGCAACTTGATGACCACCGACTGCGCCGCAGGATTGGCTGCGTGCAGGTGTGCCACCAACAGTTGGGTACACGCCGCCGTAATCTGAGCAAGCCGGGCTTCATCCGCAGGCGTCGCCCCCTCGCGCAACAACACCAGCTGGCTGTAGAAATCCGGCTCGGAAACGGAAACGGTTCCGGCCGCATCGCCCAGCAGCCGACACAAGAGGGTCGATCCACAACGCCCCGTGCTGTGCAGAAAGATGACTGGCGCATGCTTCAGGGCATTCGGAATCTCGGCGGCAAGCGCCACCACTGAGGCATAAGGCACCGCATACAGCTTCACGGCACGGCGCCGCTGCGCCTCGTAGAGGAAGGGGTGATCATCGATGAGATTGATTCCCTCCGGGGTCTCGACGAATATGACCCGCTGCTGATCTGGATCCAGGCAATAGGGTGACAAACGCTGAGCTGCGGACTGCCACAGCACCCTGAAATCCTGTCGATCCAAAGGGTGGGCGCGGAAATCGTTGACATCGGCAAACCCGTCGAGCAACGTCCGACGCTTCGGACGCTCAACTTGCAATACATCGCTCCACAGCGGCCCGACTGAAGATTGCATCTCAGTAACCTGCATCATGGATGTTTCCCCTTATCCATACCCTGATTCCATTGAAAATGGGTCGAATTGACTGTCTTATTTGTCGACCATTCCCTCGCATTCTCAAGGATTCTTCAGCCTCGCCCGGTTATACGCGCTGCTCTCGGCTCACCGCATCTGTCACTCACAAGCGACTGATCGCCAGGAATGGTCGGCATCAGGAACAGTTGCCGAGCGCACCACCATGAAATTCCGCTCCAGATCCCGGTAGCGGGGCTCAATGCGTGCGGTCACACCCAATGCCTTCAGCTCAGCCACTCGCCGCAAGGCGCCCCCCGGCTCGGCAAACAGACCCAGCGAGAGACCGTTACGCATCGGCCCAGTGGTTACCACGGCCAAATCCTGGACCCCCAGATCGCCAAGGCGGCGCTGTTCCTCGCGGGCCGCAGCCGAGCTGGGCAAAGGGGGTAAGTACACCCAATCGGCCACCTTGTCGTGCCGGGCTTCCTGAATCACCCTGGCTCCGTACTCAGGCGCCGCAAATCGTTTCAAAACCGCGCGGATCTCTCCTTCATCCAATGGACCGGTGCGCCAGCACCTATTCTTAACCATTGGGGAAGTGGATTCCGCATTTCGAACGGGTGAAGTCTCGGCGTCGTGTTCGGAGGCTGTGGCGGTCAATGGCGCCCGAAATTCCGGCTCGGGAACGGCAACAGCAACAGGCTTCAAGACCTGCAAAGCTGCGGCGGCCGGCTCGCTGGGCTGGCGGGCAGGGTGGGGCCCACGCAACTGCCAAATACCCAGCAATATGCAGGCCAGCACCAGACTCATGACGATTACGCGAAAAACCTTAATCACCCGCCATCACCGCCAGCCCCCGCAGCACCAGATCCGGTTCGATTCGACTGGCAAACGGCAAGAGTTCATGGGCCCATAAGGCATCGCCCCCCGTCAGTACCACCGTCATCCCGGCCCCCAGATGGGCGCGGGCCGCCGCCACGATCTGGGCACAGCAGCCGACCACGCAGTGCGTCACCCCC
>WOZT01000125.1 GCA_011620145.1 Gammaproteobacteria bacterium
CCCGCTGCCGCGGCGCGCTGGATTCACCGGGTGCCGGCCTTCGTGACCGTGGTGGGCTTGTTTCTGGATGCCGAGCCGTCGACAGTCGAGGGCGCGCTGTCTGCGCTCCCCCTGGAGCTGCTGCAATTCCACGGGCGCGAGTCGCCGGGCGATTGCCTGCGCTACGGTCGGCCCTACATCAAGGCGCTGGGTATGGGCGGCGAGACGGACGTGCCGGGCCAGGCCCGCGCCCATGGGCTGGCGCGTGGCATGCTGCTCGACAGTCATGCGCCGGGCGAGGCGGGCGGGCGTGGGATCGGGTTTGCCTGGGACCGCATTCCCGCCGAGCGGCCCTTGCCGCTGATCCTGGCGGGGGGGTTGGATGCCGGCAATGTGGCGGCGGCGATCCGCCAGGTGCGGCCGATGGCGGTGGATGTGAGCAGTGGCGTGGAGAGCGCCCCCGGCGTGAAGGATTCCCAGCGTATGCATGACTTTATGGAGAGTGTGAGGCGTGCCGATGCCGAAAGTTGAATTGCCGGGGGGCGCGCTCCCCGATGCCCGGGGCCATTTCGGTCCCTACGGGGGGCGCTTCGTCCCCGAGACCCTGATGGCGGCGCTGGAGATGCTGGCGCAGGCCTACCACGAGGTCGGGCAAGACCCTGATTTCCGCCGCCGGCTGGACCTGGACCTGGCCCACTACGTCGGCCGGCCGTCGCCGCTCTATCTGGCCGAGCGGCTCACCCGCGAGGTGGGCGGGGCGCGCATCTATCTCAAGCGCGAGGATTTGAACCACACCGGCGCGCACAAGATCAACAACACGGTGGGGCAGATCCTGCTTGCCCAGCGCATGGGCAAGCACCGCATCATCGCCGAGACCGGCGCCGGCCAGCATGGCGTGGCCACGGCAACGGTGGCGGCGCGTTTGGGGCTGGCGTGTGTGGTGTACATGGGGGCCGAGGACGTCAAGCGCCAGGCGCCCAACGTCTACCGCATGAAGCTGTTGGGTGCCGAGGTGCGTCCGGTGGAATCCGGCAGCCGCACGCTGAAGGACGCCATGAACGAGGCCATGCGCGACTGGGTCACCCATGTGGACGACACCTTCTATGTCATCGGCTCGGTGGCCGGGCCGCATCCCTATCCCATGATGGTGCGGGATTTCCAGTGCATCATCGGTCGGGAAACCCGCGAGCAGATGCTGGCCCTGGAAGGGCGGCTGCCCGACGCGCTGGTGGCCTGCGTCGGGGGCGGATCCAATGCCATGGGCCTGTTCCATCCCTTCCTGGCCGATACGGCGGTGGCGCTGTATGGCGTGGAGGCGGCGGGCCACGGCCTGGATTCCGGTCAGCATTCGGCGCCGCTGTCGGTTGGCCGGCCGGGCGTGCTGCACGGCAGCCGCACCTATCTGTTGGATGACGCCGATGGCCAGATCCAGGAAGCGCATTCCATCTCGGCGGGGCTCGATTATCCGGGGGTCGGCCCCGAGCACAGCTGGCTGAAGGATTGCGGCCGTGCGAATTATGTTCATGCCGACGATGAGGAGGCCCTGGCCGCCTTTCATCGCCTGACCCGCACCGAAGGCATCATTCCGGCGCTGGAAAGCGCCCATGCGCTGGCCTATGCCGAGCGCCTCGCGGCGCGGATGTCACCGGAGCAGATCATCGTGGTGAATCTGTCCGGTCGCGGTGACAAGGACATTCCCACCATCGCGGCCCGGGAGGGGATCGTCCTATGAGCATCCCGCTGGTTGAATCCCGCATCGACCGCCGTTTTGCCGCCTTGCGGGCGCAGAATCGGGCGGCCCTGGTGACTTATCTGATGGCTGGCGATCCGGATGCCGGGACCACGGTCGCGCTGATGCATGCGCTGGTGGCCGGCGGAGCCGATGTGATCGAGCTGGGCGTGCCGTTCTCTGATCCGGTGGCGGATGGGGAGGCCATCCAGCTTGCCGCTGGCCGCGCCTTGCGCGCGGGCATGACGGTGCATGGCGTGCTGGATCTGGTGCGCCGCTTCCGCACGGACGATGCCGAGACGCCGGTGGTGCTGATGGGCTATCTCAACCCCATCGAGCGCATGGGCTACGGGGCGTTCGCCCAGGCCGCCACCACCGCAGGGGTGGATGGGGTGCTGACGGTCGACCTGCCGCCGGAGGAGGGGGAGGGCCTGCTGCCGGCGCTGCGCGAAGCGGGCTTGGCGCCCATTTTCCTCGTCGCCCCCACCACCACCGATCAGCGCATGGCCTGGATCTGCGACCAGGCGCAGGGCTTCGTCTATTACGTCTCGCTCAAGGGCGTGACCGGCGCCGCCAGCCTGGATCTGGCGGCGGTAGGCGATCGCCTGGCGGTGCTGCGGCGCCTGACCCGATTGCCGGTGGGGGTGGGCTTCGGCATTTCAGGACCCGCGCAGGCGGCCGCCGTCGCGGCGGTGGCGGACGCCGTGGTGGTGGGCAGCGCCTTGGTGCAGACCATCGCGGGCGGCATGCCGGAGCAGTTACCGGGCACGCTGGAAACCCAGGTGCGCGCCCTGCGCAATGCCATGGACGCGGCGCCGCGTCCGTCCCGGGAGGGCAACTGATGAACTGGTTTACCAAATTGATGCCGTCGCGCATCCGCACCCAGAGTGAACAGAAGCGGGCGGTGCCGGAAGGGGTGTGGGAACGCTGCGAGTCCTGCGAAGCGATGCTCTACCGGCCCGAGCTGGAGCGCAATGTCGAGGTCTGTCCCAAGTGCGGGCATCACCGGCCCATCGAACCGCGCCGGCGGCTGGCCCATTTTCTCGATCCCGATAGCGCGGTGGAGCTGTTTGCCGGCGTGGAGCCCGTTGACGCGCTCAAATTCCGCGACAGCAAGAAGTACAAGGACCGCCTCACCCAGGCCCAGAAGGCGACGGGAGAGAAAGACGCCCTGCTGGTGATGAAGGGTTTGCTCAAGCATTTGCCCGTGGTGACCGCGGCGTTTGATTTCCGCTTCATGGCCGGTTCCATGGGCGCGGTGGTGGGGGAGAAGTTCGCCCGCGCCGCCCGCCAGAGCCTCACCGATCGGGCACCCTTGATCTGCTTTTCCGCCAGCGGCGGCGCGCGCATGCAGGAAAACCTGTTTTCGCTGATGCAGATGGCCAAGACCAGCGCCGCCCTGGCCGAATTGTCGGCCGCCCGGGTGCCGTACATTTCCGTGCTGACCCATCCCACCACGGGCGGCGTGTCGGCCTCCCTGGCCATGCTGGGGGACGTGAATGTCGCCGAGCCTTTGGCCTTGATCGGCTTCGCCGGTCCCCGGGTGATCCAGCAGACCGTGGGCCAGACCTTGCCCGAAGGCTTCCAGCGCAGTGAGTTCCTGCTGGATCATGGCACCGTGGATATCATCATGGATCGCCGGCAGATGCGCGATCGCCTCGCCAGCCTGCTGCATCTGCTGATGGGCACGCCGGGGGTCGCCGCCGGGTGAGCGCCGCCGTTCAGCGGCGCAGCCTGGCGCAATGGCTGGCCCATCTGGAGCATCTGCATCCGCGCGAGATCGAGCTGGGGCTGGCGCGGGTCCGCGCTGTCTACGCAGCGATGGGGCGGCCGCGTCCGGCCCCGGTGGTGATCACCGTGGCGGGGACCAATGGCAAGGGGTCCAGTGTTGCGTTTCTGGAGGCGGTGCTGATCGCCGCCGGTCGGCGCGTGGGCAGTTACACCTCGCCCCATCTGTGGCGCTACAACGAACGGGTGCGCCTGGATGGCGAGCCGGTGGACGATGCGGCCCTGTGCGCCGCTTTCGAACGGGTGGAGCGGGCGCGGGGCGCGGTCAGCCTGAGCTATTTCGAGTTCGGGACCCTGGCGGCGCTGGATCTCCTGGCCTGCGCGGGCCTCGAGGTGGCGGTGCTGGAGGTGGGGCTGGGGGGGCGCCTGGACGCCGTCAACGTGCTGGATCCCGATATCGCCCTCATCACGCCCATCGATCTGGATCACCAGGATTGGCTGGGCCCCGATCGCGATCACATCGGGCGCGAGAAGGCGGGCATCAGCCGGGCGACCCAGCCCTTGGTCTGCGCCGATCCCAACCCGCCGGCAGGCCTGCTGCAGCATGGCCTGGGCACGCCGCGCTGGTGCGCCGATGTCGATTTCCGCGTGGCGCGCCGGGAGGACGGACGCTGGGATTTTCGCAGCGCGACGCTGTGCTGGTGTGATCTGCCCGCCCCGGCCCTGAAGGGGGCGCATCAGTACGGCAATGCGGCCGGTGCGCTGGCGGCGCTGGCCCAATTGCCGCCCGTGCTGCAGCCGGACCGGGACGCCGTGGTGCGCGGCCTGCGCACAGTGCGCCTGGCTGGCCGGCTGGATCACCGTCCGGGCGCCATCACCCAGGTGTTCGATGTGGCCCACAATCCGGCGGGCGCACGGTCGTTGGCGATCCATCTGGCGACGTTGCCCACAACCGGCACGCGCCGGACGGTGCTGGGGATTTTGGGGGATAAAGATGCGGGCGCCATGATCGATGCGCTCATCCCCCAGACCGATGTCTGGTATCTCACCGATTTGCCGGGACCGCGCGGGGGATCGGCAGAAGCGCTCGCGACCCAATTGCGAGCCTTGCATCCCGATGCCACCATCCGGTTGCATGGGCATCCAGGGCAAGCGCTCGCGCAGGCGTTGGCGGACAGTCTACCCGGCGATCGGGTGGTGGTGACGGGTTCGTTCCTGACCGTGGCCCTGGCCGCGCCGGC
>WOZT01000025.1 GCA_011620145.1 Gammaproteobacteria bacterium
GGCCTGCATGTCCCCGTAGTCGCGGGAGACCTGCTCCACCCGATGACCCAGGGCGGTGAGACGCTTCACCGTTTCACTGTCAAAAGCCTTGGCCTCGAAGAACAGGATGTCGGGCAGATACTGGTGGTGATAGCGGGGCAGGGCGACCATCGCCGGCGCATCGGCGCCGTCGGCGAACGCCAGGCTGGCAAGCAGCACCATGCTGATGATGCGGCTGCCCCCGGGGGTGCCGAGAATGGCGAGCCGATCCCCCTGTTCCAGGAAAGTGGGCGTCATGCTGGACAAGGGGCGCTTGCCGGGGGCAATGGCATTGGCGCTGCCCCCCACCAGTCCATAGGCGTTGGGTTGACCGGGCGCGGCGGCGAAATCATCCATTTCATTGTTGAGAACCACCCCTGTTCCCGGCGCCACGAACCCCGATCCGAAAGGGGTGTTGATGGACAGCGTGGCCGCCACCCGGTTGCCCGCGGCATCGATCACCGAGAAATGGGTCGTGTGCCGGTCCAGGCTTGGCTGCAAGGGATCATTGGCTTCCAGCGGGACGCTGGGGGTAGCCCGCAGCGGATCGATGGACTGGCGCAATTGCGCGCCATAGGCGGGGTCCAACAGCCGGGTCAGGGGCATCGATACGCTATCGGGATCGCCCAGATAGCGCGCACGATCGGCATAGGCGCGCCGCATGGCCTCGGTGATCCAGTGGATGCGGGTGGCCGGGGGCATGGCGGACAAGTCCACCCCCGCCAGGATGTTGAGCGCTTCGGTCAGGACCACGCCGCCCGAGGACGGGGGGGAGGCGGAGGTGACGCGCATGCCCCGGTAAGTGCTTGTAATTGGCTCCCGCTCGATCACCTGATAGCTGGCCAGATCCTCCTGGGTCCAGATCCCGCCGGCCGCGCGAACGCCTTCGACCAAGCGTCGCGCCACGGCGCCGTCATAGAATCCCTCGTGGCCATGATCGGCCAGGGATTGCAGGGTATCGGCCAGCTCGGGCTGGCGCAGCGTCCAGCCCGGCAGCGGGGCGATGCCGGCTGCCAGGAAAATACGGCGTGCCTCGGGGGAGGCGAGCAGGGCCGGAAAACGGTAACCGGCCATCAGGGCATAGCGAGGTCCGACGGCGAAGCCTTCACGGGCAAGCCGAATGGCTGGCTTCAGGCTGGTGGCGAGGGGCAGTCGGCCATAGTGCCGGGCGAGATGCACCAAGGCGGCGGGTTGTCCGGGGATGGCCGCTGCCAAGGGGCCATCCTGGCTGCGGCGGGCATCAAACTGGCCATCGGCATCCAGATACAGCGTGGGCGTGGCGGCCAGCGGCGCGCGTTCGCGTCCATCCACCATGACGGTGCGATCATCGCTCGCCCGGTACAGCAGCCAGAACCCACCGCCGCCGAGGCCGGAGCCGAAGGGTTCCACCACGGCCAGCGTCGCGCTGATGGCCACCGCGGCATCAAAGGCGTTGCCACCCTGTTCCAAGACCTCCAGGCCGGCCGCGGTGGCGGCGGGATGGGCCGTGGCGATGGCGGCCCGGCCCGGTCCTGACGCGCCGGCCGCGAACGACCACAGCGCCAGGACCAGCAGCAAGCAGCGGCGAGCGACGAGCGGAGGCGGGAGGCGCATGATCTTAGCTGCGGGCGGGGCCGAAGCGCTTGCGGAGTTCGATTACCACATTCGGCGGCACAAAACTGCTGACGTCACCATTGAACGCGGCAATTTCGCGCACCAGCGTGGAGGACAGGTAGGTGTAGTGTTCCGAAGGCGCCAGGAACATGGTTTCCACCATCGGCGCGAGATGCCGGTTCATCCCGGCCAACTGGAATTCGTGCTCGAAATCCGACACGGCCCGGAGTCCTCGCAGGATCACATCCACCCCATGATCCCGCGCGTAGTCCACGGTCAGCCCCGTGTAGGAGACGACTTCGACGTTGCTCAGGTGAGCAACCGCCCCGCAGGACAGGGCAACGCGCTCTTCCTTGTTGAACAGCGGCTTTTTTCCAGGGTTGTCCGCCACCGCCACGATGAGCCGGTCGAACAGCCGGGCGGCGCGCTCCGCCAGGTCCACATGACCGCGGGTAATGGGATCGAAGGTGCCTGGATACAGGGCAAGTGCCATACGACGAAATCCTTCAGCGGTCGGGAGGAGGGGGGTGCCGTGGGCCAGCCCATCCTAACGCAGACGCGCGTCTGAAATCTCGCCTGCGGCATCCCGTGACCCTGCGGCGTCGGTGGATGGGGATGTGATGAACACTCGGAAGACGATCTCGCCCGCCCGGCCTTCCCGCCAGAGGGTCCAGCCCGGCGGAACGTCCAGACTGCGGCCTTGAGGCGCTTCCACGTAGACCTTGCCGCCGCTGCGGACCGCGCCCGTTCGGGCCAGAGCGGCCAGGACGGCATCCCAGGCCTGATCCGCGAAGGGGGGGTCCACGAATACCACATCGCAAGGCGACTCGACGCGCCGCAGCCAGTCCAGGGCCTCCGCCCGATGGCAATGCACCCGGTCCATCCCCAAGCGCGCGATCTGCTGGTGCAGGTGGGCGATGACCTGCGGGTGGCGGTCCACCAGGATCACCTCGGCGGCGCCTCGCGAGCGCGCTTCCAGTCCCAGCGCGCCACTGCCGGCAAACAGGTCCAGGCAGCGAGCGCCGGGCACATCCCGTGCAAGCCAGTTGAACAGGGTTTCCCGCACCCGATCCGGGGTGGGGCGCAAGCCCGGCACGGGGGGGAAATCCAGTTTGCGACCGCGCCAGCCACCGGCGATGAGGCGCACCTGGTTGGGGCTGCGCGCCACCATGATCAGGCGCCGCTGCTCAGATGCAGCCCCATCACCCCCAGCACGATCAATCCCAGGCTCAGCCCCTTGAACACATTCCAGGATTCCCCGAACCAGGCCACGCCGATGGCGGCGATCACCGCCGTGCCCACTGCGGACCAGATGGCATAGGCCATGCCCACCTCCAGGGATTTCAAGGCCCGTGCCAGTGCCGAGAACGCCAGCACATAGCAGATGAACATCGCCGCAGTGGGGCCGGGGCGGGCCAGTCCGTCGGACAGCTTCATCGCCGTGGTGCCGGCAATCTCAAAGCCGATCGCCACGGCCAGGGCCAGCCAGCCGTTCATGGCGCCCTCAAGCCTCCGTCGCCCGCCGCAGGGCCTGTTCGATGTCCGCCAGGATGTCGTCGATGTGCTCGATACCCACCGACAGCCGCACCATGTCGGCCGTGACACCGGCGGCCTCCAGTTCGCCCGGACCCAGTTGACGGTGGGTGGTGGTGGCGGGATGGCAGGCCAGGGACTTGGCATCGCCGATATTGACCAGGCGCACGATGAGATCCAGGGCGTCGATGAAGCGGGCGCCGGCCTCGGCGCCGCCGCGGATGCCGAAGCTCAGGATGCCCGAGGCGCGTCCGCCCAGGTAGTGCCGCGCCCGGCCATGCTGGGGACTGTCCGGCAGGCCCGCGTATTTCACCCAGCTCACCTGGGGGTGGCGGTGCAGGAATTCGGCAACCGCCAGCGCGTTGGTGCAGTGCCGCTCCATGCGCAGGGGCAGGGTCTCGATGCCCTGCAGCAGCAGGAAGGCGTTGAAGGGGGACAGGGCGGCGCCCATGTTGCGCAGGGGCACCACCCGGCAGCGGCCGATGTAGGCGGCGGGGCCGAAGGCCTCGGTGTAGACCACCCCGTGATAGGACGGGTCGGGCCGCACCATCATGGGGAAGCGGTCACTGTGATCCGCCCACGGGAAGCGGCCCGAGTCCACCACCAGCCCGCCCATGGTGGTGCCGTGGCCACCCATGTATTTGGTGAGCGAATGCACCACGATGTCCGCGCCGTGCTCGAAGGGGCGCAGCAGGCAGGGCGTGGCCACGGTGTTGTCCACGATCAGCGGGATGCCATGGGCATGGGCGATGTCGGCCAGCCGCGCGATGTCGGCGATCTCCCCCGACGGATTGCCGATGGACTCGCAGAACAGCGCCCGGGTGCGGTCGTCGATGGCCTGATTGATGCCGTCGAAATCCTCGTTGCCGCGCAGCCGCGCCTCGATGCCCAGCTGGGGCAGGGTGTGGGCAAACAGGTTATAGGTGCCGCCATAGAGCTTGGCCGTGCTGATGATGTTGTCGCCAGCGGTGGCCAGGGTCTGGATGGCATAGGCGATGGCGGCCATCCCCGAGGCCACTGCCAGGGCGCCCACGCCACCTTCCAGGGCCGTCACCCGGGCCTCCAGGACCGCATTGGTGGGATTCATGATGCGGGTGTAGATATTGCCGGCCACCTTCAGATCGAACAGGTCGGCGCCGTGCTGGGTGTCGTCGAAGGCATAGGAGGTGGTCTGGTAGATCGGCACGGCCACCGCCTTGGTGGTGGGGTCGGGCGCGTAGCCCGCGTGGATCGCCAGGGTTTCGGGTTTCATTCTGGGGGTCTCCTCGGTCAACGTGGATCCGCCGAAGGCGGCGCGTCGGCTGGCCAGTCTACCCAAGCTCGGCGGCGCTTCCTACCGGCGCTTTGAAGCCGGGTGGTAGCATAGCCGCCCAAGGACCGGCGGCCAGCGTCGGTGCAAGCAAGCAAGAGGAGAGCCGGGTGGAGCAGGTGGTGATCCAGGTGCGGGAGTGGCTGGCCCAGGCAGTGGTCTGGATGCCTTGGCTGGGCAATGAGCAGGGCGTATTGCTCGCCTTGGG
>WOZT01000127.1 GCA_011620145.1 Gammaproteobacteria bacterium
CAACAAAAAACCCCGGTCGGCGTGATGCCGACCGGGGCTGCGTGAGCCAAAACATGGCTGGAAGCAAAGTCCTCGTGTGCACTGAACTGCCGATTGATGGCCGATCCCGCCGGCATCCTGCCATCCGATCCCCTCGTCCCTGACCGGAGGGGGTCCATCAATCCGCGGTGGCCTTCCTGGCCCCCGGCAACCATCCTGGCTACCGATCCGTTTTGCTGCGTCCCTGCCTCTTCCCTGAGTAGCGGCTTCCTGCCACCATTCATCCCTGATCGGGCCAATCCTTTGGCCCTGTGGTATCCGTACCACGTCATCTCCGGACGGTTTCCATCATCCCCCAACAAAGTGACGAAAACAGTCAGACAGTGCCGAGAATCGGTGTAAGCATTTTCTTAATACATAGCATTAATGGATTCCCTGTTCAGCCATGGCTTATCGGATGGCCCCATGATCGGATTTCTGCAACGCGTGCGGCGAGCCTGGGTGGAGGTGGATGGACACCGCGTGGCCCGCATCGAGACCGGCCTGCTGGTGCTGGTCGGCATGGAGCGCAGCGACACCCATGCCATCGGCGCCCGACTATTGCAGCGCGTGCTGGACTACCGGGTGTTCCCCGATGCGCAGGATCGCATGAACCGCAGCCTGCGCGACATCCAGGGCGGACTGTTGCTGGTACCCCAGTTCACCCTGGCGGCAGATACCCGCAAAGGCAACCGTCCCGGTTTTTCCCCGGCCATGCCACCCGACGAAGCCCAAGCTTTATATGGCGAACTGCTGCAACACGCCCGCACCCAGCATCCGATCGTGGAAAGCGGCGTCTTTGGCGCCGTCATGCAGGTCAGCCTGACCAATGATGGGCCGGTGAGTTTCTGGCTGCAGGTGAGGAATGAAATGGCGGTGCGTTGACGCGCCGGGGCGGATTGTTCACACTCAAAAACCTACACCCTGCCAACCCATCCAGCCACGCCATGTCTGCCCGTACTGCCCGCGTTGAACGGGCCACGCTTGAAACCCGCATCAGTGTCGATCTGAACCTCGACGGCAGCGGGATATCGCGCCTGGCCACCGGCCTGCCCTTTTTCGACCACATGCTGGACCAGATCGCCCGCCACGGCGCCCTGGATCTCGCCATCACGGCGGATGGCGACCTTGCGGTGGACGCCCACCACACGGTGGAAGACGTCGGCATCACCTTCGGCCAGGCCCTGGCCCGCGCGCTGGGGGATAAAAAAGGCATCCAGCGCTATGGGCATGCCTATGTGCCGCTGGACGAGGCGCTGTCCCGGGTGGTGATCGACTTCTCCGGCCGGCCCGGGCTCGAATACGAGGTGAGCTACAGCCGCGCGCGCATCGGCGACTTCGATGTCGATCTGATCCGTGAATTCTTCCAGGGTGTCGTCAATCACGCCCAGGCCACGGTCCACATCGACAACCTCAAGGGCCGCAACGCCCACCATGTGGCCGAAACCGTGTTCAAGGCCTTCGGCCGTGCGCTGCGCCAGGCCGCCGCGCCCGATGAGCGGCAGGCCCAGGTCATCCCCTCGACCAAGGGAAGCCTTTAACCCTCCAGCGGATTGCGTCAATGCAGACCCTCGCGATACTGGATTACGGCATGGGCAACCTGCATTCCATGGCGAAAGCCCTGGAGCGGGTCGCGCCGCAGGCACGCATCCGCATCACCCAGTCCGCCGCGGAACTGCGCGCCGCCGACCGGCTCATCTTCCCCGGACAGGGGGCGATGGGGCATTGCCGGGCGGAACTGGCGCAGCGCGATCTGCTGGATCTGCTGCCCGAGCTGGCGCGGGAAAAGCCCACCCTGGGTGTTTGCCTGGGGCTGCAGGCGGCCCTGGACTTCAGCGAGGAAAACGGCGGCACCCAGGGATTGGGCCTGTTTCCCGGCGTAGTGCAGCGCTTTCCGACCGGCCTGCCCGAGGCGCCGGGCCTGCCCCCGATACGCATCCCCCACATGGGCTGGAATCGCGTGGAGCCGACCCGGCCCCACCCGCTGTTCGAGGGGATTGCGCCGGGTAGCCGGTTTTACTTCGTACACAGCTACTACGCCCCGGCTGGATCGCCGGAGGTGGCCGCCGTGACCCATTACGGCCTGCCCTTCGCCGCCGCGCTGGGGCGGGATGGTTTTTTTGCGGTACAGTTTCACCCCGAGAAAAGCCAGCAGGCGGGTCTGCGCCTGCTCTCCAACTTCAGCCGCTGGGATGGCGCTTCCCCGGCAAGCACTTCCTGACCCCGAGGTCCGTCATGCTGCTCATTCCCGCTATCGACATCAAGGACGGCCAGTGTGTTCGCCTGCGCCAGGGCCGGATGGATGACGTCACGGTATTCGCCGAAGATCCCCTCACCATGGCCGATCGCTGGGTTCAGGCCGGCGCCAAGCGCCTGCACCTGGTGGACCTGGATGGCGCTGTGCAGGGTCGGCCGGTGAATCGGAATGTCGTCGAGCGCATCTGCGCCGCCCATCCCAACGTGCCGGTGCAGATCGGCGGCGGCATTCGTGACGAGGAAACGGTGCAGAGCTACCTGGACGCGGGGGTGCGCTACGTCATCATCGGCACCAAGGCGGTCAATACGCCCCACTTCATCAATGACCTGTGCATGGAGTTTCCCGGCCACATCATCGTGGGCCTGGATGCGCGCGACGGCAAGGTCGCCATCGATGGCTGGTCCAAGCTGTCCCACCACGAGGTCACCGACGTCGCCCGCCGACTGGAAGACGACGGCGTCGAGGCGATCATCTACACCGACATTGGCCGCGACGGCATGATGCAGGGGGTGAACGTTGATTCCACGGTGGCCCTGGCGCGCAGTGTTCACATTCCCGTCATCGCCTCCGGCGGCGTCCACAGCCTGGATGACATCCGCGCGCTGTGCGCCGTGGCGGATGAAGGCATCATCGGCGCCGTGATCGGCCGCGCCCTGTATGAAGGCTCGCTGGATCTGGCTGCGGCCCAGCGGCTGGTCGACGGGCTGGGCGGCTGAGGTGGCTCTTGCCAAGCGCCTCATCCCTTGCCTGGACGTCGACGGTGGACGGGTGGTCAAAGGCGTGCGCTTCGAAGGCCTGCGCGATGCCGGTGATCCGGTGGAAATCGCCCGGCGCTATGATGAACAGGGAGCGGACGAACTCGCTTTCCTCGACATCACCGCCAGCCACCAGGAACGGGATACCCTGCTGCATCTGGTGGAGGCCGTCGCCGCTCAGGTGTTCATCCCGTTGACCGTTGGCGGCGGTGTGCGCGATTGCGCCGATGTGCGGCGCCTGCTCAACGCCGGTGCCGACAAGATTTCGATCAACAGTGCGGCAGTGGCCCGACCGGCGTTCATCGCGGAAGCCGCCGATCACTTCGGTTCCCAGTGCATCGTGGTGGCCATCGATGCCCGCCGCGTACCGGGAACGGATGCCGCCCCGCGCTGGGAAATCCACACCCACGGCGGACGCCGCCCCACCGGACTGGATGCACTGGACTGGGCCGAGCGCATGGCCCGCGACGGGGCCGGGGAACTGCTGGTGACCAGCATGGATCGCGACGGCACCGGCCTGGGATTTGACAACGAACTCAACCGCGCCATCGCCGCGCGGGTCGAGGTGCCGATCATCGCCTCCGGCGGCGTGGGCAAGCTGGACCACTTGCGCGATGGCTTGCTGGTGGGCCATGCCGATGCCGTGCTGGCGGCCAGCATTTTCCACTTTGGCACCCACACCATCCCCGAAGCCAAGGCTTTCATGGCCGCCGCCGGGCTGGAAATGCGCCTGGATCCAGTGCAGGTGGAGCCATGACTGCGCCCGACCTGGACAGCGTGTGCTGGAACGCCGATGGCCTGGTGCCGGCCATTGCCCAGGACGCGGACAGCGGTCAGGTGCTGATGCTGGCCTGGATGAATCGGGCCGCCCTGGCGGAAACCCTGGCCAGTGGCCGCGCCGTCTATTGGTCACGGTCGCGCCGCGCCCTGTGGCGCAAGGGAGAAACCTCCGGCCACAGCCAGCAGGTGCGCGAAGTGCGACTCGATTGCGACGGTGATGCCGTGCTGCTGAGGGTCACCCAAGCGGGCGGCATCGCGTGCCATACTGGACGCAGCAGCTGCTTCTTTCGCCGTTGGGACCCAGCAAGTGGCTGGGAAACGGTCGATCCGGTGCTGAAGGATCCGGAGGATATCTATGGCGCCTGAAGCTGCATTCGCGAGCTATCGCGCTCTGGTGGCCACGCTCCAGGCGCGGCGCGGCGCGGACCCGCAGACCTCCTATGTGGCGCAGCTCTATGCCAAGGGGCTGGATGCCATTCTCAAAAAAATTGGCGAGGAGGCGACCGAAACGGTCATGGCCGCCAAGGATGGGGTGCCCGATGCCCTGATCCGGGAAGTGGCGGACCTGTGGTTCCACAGCCTGGTGCTGTTGGTTCACCTGGACCTGGATCCCGATGCCGTGTGGGCCGAACTCGCCCGCCGTCATGGGGTCTCAGGGCTTACTGAAAAAGCCGCGCGGGGCACTTGAGCCTGGCGCAAGGAGCGTAATGATGTTGAGCGGTATAAGTATTTGGCAACTCTTGATTCTACTGGTGATCGTGGTGCTGGTATTCGGCACCCGGCGCCTGGGCAGCATGGGCAGCGATGTCGGCGAGGCCATCAAGAATTTCCGCTCGGCCATGTC
>WOZT01000149.1:0-2968 GCA_011620145.1 Gammaproteobacteria bacterium
ATCATGTTCGCTGACCGCTTGGACGCCGCTCGCCGGCTCGCAGCGCGATTGTCGCATCTCAAGGGACGGCATCCCCTGGTCCTGGCCATCCCGCGCGGCGCCGTGCCCATGGCCGATCACATCGCCCGCGCCCTGGACGGCGAATTGGACGTGGTTCTGGTGCGCAAACTGGGCGCTCCCGGCAATCCGGAATATGCCATCGGCGCGGTGGACGAAGCCGGGCAGGTCCAGCTCAACCCCGACGTGGCGGAAGGCATCGATCCCGATTATCTGCGCGAGGAAATCAGCCGCCAACGCGCCGTGCTGGCGGCCCGCCGACAGGCCTATGGCCCCGCGGTGGATCCCACTGGTCGGGTGGTGATTGTGGTCGATGACGGCGTGGCTACCGGTTCCACCTTCATTGCGGCCCTGCGCGCGCTACGCGCCCAGCAACCCCAGCGCCTGATCGCCGCCTTCGGCGTGGCCCCTCCCGAGGCTCTGCACCGATTTTCCCGCCTGGCCGATGAGGTCGTGTGTCTGGAAACGCCGGCATGGTTCGGTTCGGTGGGGGCGTTTTATCAGGATTTCCCCCAAGTCACGGATGCCGAAGTCATGCGGCTGTTGCAGGCCCGAACCGGCGCATCCCCCGCTCCGGCAGGACACGGCAGCGCCTCTGACGCCTGTCCCTGACAGCCGTTTTCTGACGGTTCAGAATGGATCGATGCATTCGTCTAAACCAGCGTATGCGGGAGACGCATCCATGTCCGAATCCGCCTATGACGAGCGCACCGCCTTGATCGTGGTCGATGTGCAAAACGATTTCGCCGACCCCAAGGGCAGCCTGTATGTGCCGGGAGGCGAGGCGGTGGTGCCGATCCTCAATGCCGAGATCGAGCGGGCGCTCGCCGCCGGCGCCCGCATCATCTATACCCGCGACTGGCATCCGCCGACGACACCCCACTTCAAGAAGGAGGGCGGCATCTGGCCGGTGCACTGCGTCCGGGACAGTTGGGGCGCCGACTTTCATCCGGCACTTCGGGTGAAAGGGTCCGTGGTCTCCAAGGGGGATGGTGGGGAGGATGGGTATTCCGGCTTTTCCGCGCGCGATCCGCGCTCAGGGGTGACCCAGCCCACGGCCCTGGCCGGCCTGCTCGACGCGACCGGCATCACCCAGTTGGTCGTCGGCGGCTTGGCCACTGACTATTGCGTGCGTGCGACGGTGCTCGATGCCCTGGAGCGACACTATCCGGTTCGAGTCTTGCGCGCTGCCGTGCGAGCAGTGGATCTGAAACCCGGGGATGGTGCGCGCGCCTTGGATGAAATGGCGCAGGCAGGGGCCGTTTTGGTATGAGTGAACGCCCCATCCCGGCCCTGTTCACCGACCTGTACCAGTTGACCATGCTCCAGGCCTATCACGCCGAGGGCATGACCCGGCCGGCCGTATTCGAGCTCTTCGTCCGCCGGCTTCCCCCGGCGCGGAATTTCCTCATCGCCTGCGGCTTGGCAGAGGTGTTGAACTATCTGGAGCACCTGGCCTTCACCGCGTCGGACCTGGCTTATCTGGAGACCCTGGGATACTTCCAGCCGGCGTTTCTGGATTGGCTGCAGACGCTGCGGTTCACCGGCAACGTCTATGCCCTGCGCGAAGGGACACCTTTCTTTCCCCATGAGCCCATCCTTGTCATCGAGGCGCCCCTGCCCGAGGCGCAGCTCATCGAGACGGCAGTCCTTAACCTGATCCACTACCCGACCCTGGTGGCCTCCAAAGGCGTGCGGGTGGTGGAGGCAGCAGGTGGCCGGGGGGTGGTCGATTTCGGCGCGCGCCGCACCCACGGGGTGGATGCTGCCCTGGCCTGCGCCCGCGCCCTGACCATCGCCGGCTACGCCGGCACCTCCAACGTGGATGCCGGCCGGCAGCTGGGGATTCCGGTGGTGGGCACCATGGCCCACAGCTACATCCAGGCCCATGCCAGCGAGGAGGAGGCCTTCATCGGCTTTGCGCAACGCTATCCGGGCACGACCCTGCTGGTGGACACCTATGACACCCTGGAAGGGGTACGGCAAGTCATCGCCCTGTCCCGGCGACTGCGGGAGAACTTTCAGGTCGGGGCGATCCGCCTGGATTCGGGGGATCTGGCCACGCTGGCCCGCGAAAGCCGGGCGCTGCTGGATGCCGCGGGGCTTGCGCAGGTGCGCATCGTGGCCAGCGGCAACCTGGATGAATATCGGGTGGCCGCGTTGTGCCGCGCCGGTGCGCCCATCGACAGCTTTGGCGTCGGGACCTTCGTGGACGTGGTCGCCGATGGCCCGAGCCTGGAGGCAGCCTACAAGCTGGTGGCCTATGCGGGGAAGGACTGCGGCAAGCTGTCCCCCCACAAGGTGAGCCTGCCAGGTCCCAAGCAGGTGTACCGTCGTTTCGAGGATGGCTATGCGGTGGGGGATATGATCGCCCGCAGGGACGAGGTTCCGGTTCTGGAGGGAGAACCGCTGTTGCATTGTGTCATGCGTGACGGACGCCGGCTGCCGACGGCCACCGGCGATCTGGCCGCGGCGCGGGTTCACCTTCAGGCCTCCCTGGCCCAGCTCCCGCCCGAACTGCGCGCGCTGGACGTCGCGGCGACACCCTACCCGGTGACCGTCAGTGCGGCCCTGAGCGCCGCCCAGACCCGCCTGCGGCTTGCCCATGGCGGGGTGTCATGACGGCATCTCCCCAGTCGATCACCTTGGCCGAAAAGCTGGCTTTCCTTTGTGAAGGCGACGTATTCCCCGATGGCGAAGCGCTGCTGGAGACAATAGAGACCCATTTGTCCTGGGTGTTTCTGACGGTGAGCCATGCCTACAAACTCAAAAAACCCCTGCGCACGCGGGTGGTCGATCTGAGCACGCTGGCGGCGCGCGCCTGCAATGCCGAACGGGAGCTGCATCTCAACCGGCGCCTGGCCGGATCCCTGTATGAGGGCGTGCATCCCCTGTTGTGCGAAGCTTCCCG
>WOZT01000149.1:3068-4647 GCA_011620145.1 Gammaproteobacteria bacterium
TCCGGCCGGGTCATCGAAGGCCACGGCGATCTGCGCCCCGAGCACGTGTGTCTCCTGGAGCCGCCGGTGATCTTCGATTGCCTGGAGTTCAGCCGGCCGCTGCGGATCCTGGATGCGGTGGACGAGCTGGCCTTTCTCGGGCTGGAATGCCGGCGCCTGGGCGCGCCCGAGTGCGCCGAGGCGATTCTGGAGGGTTATGCCGCCGTCTGCCAGGATCGTCCGCCGTCGGTCCTGATGAATTTTTACCGGCGTTATCGGGCCATGGTGCGTGCCAAGCTGGCCCTCTGGCACAGCATCGATCTTCCCCTCGATCGGCCCGCGCATTGGCAGGCGCTGCTGCTGGATTACCTCAGGGAAGCCATCCGGGATTGACGGGATCGCCGCCGCGCCCGGCTTGCCATGATCCCGCGTCAGGTGGCCGCCGATTCGGTCAGGTCCATCAGGGAGTCCTCCCTGTGCAGCCGGGCAATTGCCTCCGCCACGAAGGGGGCGGTGTCCAGGATCGTCAGCTTGGCCTGCACGACCGGGTCGGTCAGGCGCAGCGGCGGCACGGTGTCGCAGATCACGATGCGGTCCAGATCCGGGCCGGCCAGGGCGATGTTGGCGGCCTGGGCAAACACCCCGTGGGTGGCGGCCGCCTGCACCGCGACGGCCCCGGCGGCCCGCAGGCCCCGGGCGCACAGGGCGAGAGTGCCGCCGGTGCTGATCAGGTCATCGAAGATGAGGGCGTGCCGGCCAGCCACATCCCCAACGATCTCCCCGCCGCCCATACGGCCGCCGCCGCGCCATTTGTGCATGAAGGCCAAACCGACCTCCCGCCCCTGCGCCCGTCCCAGCGCCTGCGCGAAACGCTCGGCCCGCTTGATGGCGCCGCCGTCGGGAGCCACCACCACCCACTCCGCCGGCGCCGCCGTGGCGAAATGCGCCACGAACAGGGAGCGAGCCTCCAGGTGCACGCTGGGGCAGCGAAAGGCGTTCTGGAAGGCGGCGCGATTGTGCACATCCAGCGTCAGCACACCGTCCATCCCCACCGCCTCCAGCAACTGAGCCACATAGCGATGCGTGACCGGGTCTCGCGGCTGGCTGCGCTGATCCTTGCGGGCATAGGCCAGGTAGGGCAGCACGGCGGTCAGCCGCGCGGCCCCGGCATCGCGCAGCGCCCCCAACAGGAACAGCGCCCGGCACAGCTTGTCGTGGACCGAAGCCCCCGGCTCGCTGTGGAGCTGCTGGACCACATACACATCCGCGCCGCGCACGCTTTCCAGAGGGCGGATCTTGTGTTCGCCATCCTCGAACTCGCGCTCCTCCAGCGGGGCCAGGGAGATTCCGAGACCCGCCGCCAGGCGCGCGCCATAATCCGCGCTGGTTTGGGGCGCGAACAGCTGGAGGGGACCCATCCGCCCCCAGGGTGGGGCGTTGATCGATGCCGTTCCATTTTCCATCGTCGTGCCTCGTGCGGTGAGCGATGCGCCATCCTGACGCGCCCCGTCCGTTCACTCAAGCCGTCCGTTTTGCGGTGATGGGCTCTCTGGTGGGTTACACGGATCAAGCGCGTCCGCACGTTCGGTGACGGATCTCC
>WOZT01000113.1 GCA_011620145.1 Gammaproteobacteria bacterium
GTTCCGCCATGTAGACCGAGCGGTGTTGGCCGCCGGTGCAGCCGATGGCCACGGTAAGGTAACTGCGGTTTTCAGTCTCGAAGCGGGGCAGCCAGCGTTCCAGGAACTGGCGAATATCCTCGAACAGGGCATGAGTCAGCGGGGCGGTCTCCAGATAGGCGGCGACTTCGGCGTCCAGACCAGTCAAGGGGCGCAGAGCGGTTTGCCAATGCGGATTGGGCAGGCAGCGGATATCGAAGACGAAGTCAGCGTCTGAGGGAACCCCCTTCTTGAAGGCGAATGACTGAAACATGAGGGAAAAAAGTCCTTCACGGCCATGAATGCGATGACGGATGAGGTCACGCAGTTGATGCATGGTGGTGAGGCTGGTATCAAGGACCAAATCTGCCTGTTCCGCAATGGGGCTGAGCAATTGGCGTTCCTGCTCAATGGCTTCCGCCAAGGCGGTTTGAGAGCTGCTCAGGGGGTGGCGACGGCGGGTTTCGCTGTAGCGCTTGAGTAAGGTGTCTGTTTCGGCCTGCAGAAACAGTGTCTCCACGTCCACACCGCGCTGCCGCAGACGGTCCAGAGATTGGGTAAAGGTGTTCAGTTCGGGGGCCCGTGAGCGGGCATCAATTCCGACGGCGACCCATTGGGGGGAAAAGTCGCCGCTGCGGGATAAGTCATTGACGAGGGATTCAAGCAGGGACAGTGGCAGGTTATCGACGCAATAAAGCCCTAGATCCTCCAGCATGTGGAGGGCCACACTCTTGCCGGCGCCCGACAAGCCACTCAGGACCAGTAGTTTCACGAGTGCCCTACGCTAAGCGACTTTGATGGATGCCAGGGGTGAAAGCCGCGCCCGCCAGGGGCCGGGACAGGCGCAGCTTCTCACCCTCATTCAGCCTGTTCGGCATGAAGGTCGGATTTACGGGCCTCGCGCGGATGATGGTCCGTGTGCTTGTCCTTGTAGCGCAGGGCTTGCCGGTCCAGTTTGTCGGCCAGGGCGTCAATGGCTGCGTACATGTCTTCGCTGGTGGCGTCGGCAAATAGCGCGCCGCCATTCACTGGGATTTTGGCCTCGGCGTGGTGGCGTTCCTTTTCCACCCGCAGAACCATGTGCGCTTCGATTGAATGATCAAGATGACGCTGAATCCGTTCCAGCTTTTCAGCGGCGTACTGCCGGATGGCAGGCGTGATTTCAATGTTCTGGCCGGTAACGTCGATTTTCATGGCAATCTCCTTGCGCGATTAGGTTCTTCAGAGCCGCTTGCGTTCATTGGACGGCGGAATGGACATGGATTCCCGGTATTTCGCCACCGTCCGTCGAGCCACGTTGATTCCATCCTTGAGCAGCAGTTCGGTGAGTCTGCTGTCGCTCAAGGGCTTGCGCGGATTTTCGGCGGCGATGAGTTTGCGGATCATGGCCTGGATCGCCGTGGCGGAACATTCGCCGCCATCGACGGTGGCCACATGACTGGAAAAGAAATACTTGAATTCGAAGATGCCGCGCGGGGTGTGCATGTATTTTTGGTTGGTCACCCGAGAGATGGTGCTTTCGTGCATGTTCACAGCCTCGGCGATCTCCCTTAATACCATGGGTTGCATGGCTTCCTCACCGTGTTCAAAAAAAGCCTGTTGACGATCGACGATGCTGCACGCGACCTTGAACAGGGTTTCGTTACGACTTTGCAGGCTTTTCAGAAACCAGCGCGCTTCCTGCAGGTGTTGGCGCATGGTTTCATTGTCGCGGCTGTTGTCTGCGCGTTTGATCAGGGAAGCATAGAGCCGGTTGATGCGTAGCCGGGGCGTGGTTTCGCTGTTCAAATCAACGCGCCAACCTGTGCCGACACGTCGAACAATGACATCAGGAACCACGTAGCCTGCGGTTTTCTGGGAAATCTGTGAGCCGGGACGGGGGTTGAGCCGCTGAATCAATTCCACGGCAGCCTTCAAGCTGTCTTCGCTGATCTTGAGGCGTCGCTGCAAGGCGGCGAAATCCCGGGCAGCCAAAAGATCCAGATGGTGCTCGACCAGATTGCGGGCGACCGAGAGTGCAGCGCTGCTTGTCTGGGCTTCCAATTGCAGCAGCAAGGCTTCGCGCAGGTCGCGAGCGCCCACCCCGAGAGGATCGAAGCGCTGGATGCGCTGCAGGACGGCGTACACCTCCGCTGTTTCCGTGACCAGATCAGGGCCCAATTCAGTCGCCAGGTCTTCAAGAGATTCCGTCAGGTAGCCATCCTCGCTGATGGCGTCGATGATGGCCAGGGCGATCGCTTGATCGGTTTCGGAGAAGGTCGTCAGCCGCATCTGCCAGAGCAGGTGATCGCGCAGTTCACCGCCTTCCTGGCTGGGGGTCTGATTGAAATCCCAGGCCTCTCCGCTGCTTCCCCCGCTGCTTTCATCACCTTGGGACCAGGGATCCTCCCAGGCCGCGTCAAAATCATCAGCGCCGGTTTCCGTGAGGGGCTCAGCGGGTGTCTCCGGCGCGGCCAGGGAATCGGTGGGGGTTTCGGTGTACTCGCCGTCGGCTTCTTCGCTCCCCTCCGCGGCAGCATTCTCGATCATCAGGTTGTTATCGAGGACGGTTTGGATTTCCTGCTGCAATTCAATCGAGGAGAGCTGCAACAGACGGATCGCCTGTTGCAGTTGGGGCGTCATGGTCAGACGTTGGCCCAGCTTGAGTTGCAGAGTCTGCTTCATGGGTTGAGTGAGCAGTTGGCGGAAATCATTGCGTTCAAATTCTACTCCCTTGCGGCGGGACGTGACACGGCTGAAACAACGGGGTTCAGAGCTGGAAAGCCTGGCCCAGGTAGACCTCCCTGACGGTCTTATCGGCCAGGATGTGTTCGGGTTCACCTTGGGCAATGACCGCGCCTTCGTTGAGGATATAGGCGCGCTGGCAAATATGGAGCGTTTCCCGGACATTGTGGTCGGTGATCAGTACGCCGATCTCACGATTCCGCAAGTGCATAACGATGCGCTGGATATCGACCACCGAAATGGGATCGACGCCGGCAAAAGGCTCATCCAGCAGGATAAAACGCGGTTCCGCAGCCAGGGAACGGGCGATTTCCAGGCGTCGTCGCTCTCCGCCCGAGAGACTCATGCCGCGTGAATCGTGCAGGTGAGCGATGTGAAATTCCTCCAACAGCGCATCACAGCGCTGTCGGCGTGCCAGGGCCGACAGGCCGGGACGCAATTCGAGTACGGCGAGCAGGTTATCGGCCACCGTCAGACGGCGGAAGACCGAGGCCTCCTGGGGCAGATAACCGATGCCGCGGCGGGCACGTACATGGATCGGCAGCCCCGAGATATCCTCGCCATCCAGCAGGATACGCCCTTCATCCGCGCTCACCAGCCCGGCCATCATGTAGAACGTGGTGGTTTTTCCTGCACCGTTGGGCCCCAACAGGCCAACGACTTCGCCCGCCTGCACCTGCAGCGAGACCTGGTTCACCACGGAGCGGCCCCGGTAGCGTTTGGTCAGGTCTTCGGCCCGCAAGACGCTGCTCATGGTGCTGCCGACTCTGAACTGGAGTGTGGTTGGATCGTGATATGGACGCGATCCTCGCCACCCTCCTCGCTGTTGGCCAGAATGCGCTGGTTGCGGCGGTCGTAGATCAGATGCTTGCCGGATACCTCATCGCTGCCCTGGCGAACCCAGGCCTCGTCGGTCAATTCCAGTCGGTCCAGCTCCGACTGGTACCGCATCGTCAGGGCCTTGGCCTCCATGGCCGGATGGGCGGGATCGGCAGGTTGACTGAAGTGGGCCGGGTTGCCGGTGACTTCCACCTGTTGGGGCTTGCCACTGGCGGTATGATTCAGGACGACCCGATCACCGGTAAACACGGCCGCGCCCTGGGTGACCCGTACGTTGCCCACATACACGCTTTGGCGCTGTCCCTGATCCAGTTCGGCCCGGTCGGCCTCAATCAGGATGGGAGCCTCTACGGGAGGGGCGGCTGCAAGGGGTGACACCAAGCTGCTCAGGCTGAGCGCCAATGCAGCCAACAACAGTTGTTTTCTGCTGAAATTATCGGACATATCGGGCTCTCACTTTGCCCAGGAGGGTAACCTGTCCCAAGGCTAGATCCGCATCGAGCGCCTGCGCTTCAAGTTGGCTCTCACCTTGCGTCAAGGTCACGGGCTCGCGGGAATGGAGATGCTGTGTCTGACTCCAGTATTCCAACTCGCCGGCTTCAATGTCCCACGGCAGACCCTCGTGACGATCCTGGATTTCGATGCGTACCGGAGCGGTGAGCCGCATGGGTTGGCGTTGGTCATCGGGGACAAAACCACTGGGCGCCCGCAACCGGTTGGGCGTCGGGCGTTCTGTGGATTGCAGCAGGGTTACGCCCGTGATGGTGGTTCCCGCCAATGCCGGGAGATGGATTGCGGTATCGGAGAACAGGCGCAGAGCCAGTTGGCCTTCATCGTCTAAACGATCAATGCGCGACCCATGCAGTTCATAATCGGGCTGCGAATCCGGGTTTTTGGTATCTGCGTCGCCAGGATCCTGCGTGGGTCTCAACATCAACAAGACCCCCAGCGCCGTCACCAGAAGCAGGAACACCCAGAGCCGACCGCTGGTGTTGCTCATGGCGCCGACTGCCAGTCGGCCGGCAGGGCATCCTGGGCCGCCAGGATCAGGTCAC